>DAOWFT010000086.1 GCA_030637845.1 Thalassospiraceae bacterium | reverse complement strand
TTTATTTCATCATCGCCTTTTAACGAGGTCGGGGTTCTGACCTCAAAACCCAGTTCCTCTGCGACAATATGAACCGCAGATTTTTGCTCTCTCTTGCCCCGGCCTGCCGGACGTGGCGGTTGGGTGTATACCGCAACAATATCGTTTCCGGCTTGGGCCAGCAGCCTTAGGGCCGGAACCGAAAAATCGGGGGTTCCCATAAAAATCAGTCGTAGCGGCGTTACGCTCATGTATTTGCCCCTGCCAGCTTTTGCATTTTTTGCAGTTTGCGAATTATCATCTTACGCCTTAGTGCTGAAAGATAATCCACAAAAAGCGTTCCTTCGAGATGGTCAATTTCATGCTGAACACAAACCGATAATATGCCCTCGGCATCAATTTCACGTATTTCGTTTTCATGATCGACGTAGCGCACCCTGACATTTTTTGGCCTGAGTATTTCTGCGTATTGCTCGGGCAACGAAAGGCAGCCTTCTTCGCGCAATTCATCTTCTTCTGAGACCCAAATTATTTCAGGGTTAGCCATGCGTATGGGGCGGGCCTTTTCATCCCGGGGTGAAACATCAACCACGATAACCCGCTTTAGAGCGCCTACCTGCGGCGCGGCAAGGCCAATACCATTTGCGCTATGCATGGTTTCCACCATGTCATCCATCAATTTCAGGGTTTCTTCATCTACCTTATCCACCTTTTTAGCCTTAATTTTAAGCTTGGGGTCCGGGGCGATGAGAATGGGGAGAATAGTCATTATTTTACCTTTGTTTTTTTCTTATATAACATGGGCAGTCTAACTGCTGGCGAACAGGATAAAAATGACTAAATACAACCCCATGCGAGCGATTATTCATTACCTGCTGGCGGGCATTATTGTGCCCATTTACGGCATACAGGTTTGCCCGTTTATCGATAGCCTGACGCCCATTCAGGTCATTATCCCGGTATTGGTGGCAATGGTGCTGCAATATGCCGTGAGGCAAAGGTTGGTTAAAACCATAATCGAAGGGGCGGCGCTGGAAAACCAAACCAGCCGCTCTTTCAAAATGGAACTGGCTCTTTTTGTAACATCGGCATTGGGCTTGGCAATTTACAACACCGTCGCCCACGGATTTCCGCCTACCAGTGGGTTAAAGGTATTTGTCGGCATATTCGGGCTTGGGTTTTTTGCCGCCATCGACCTTTCGCTTGAGCGCGAAAGACTTGTTGGCAAACTGATCGAAGAAACCGGGGCCGATCTCAGCCCTGAAAAAGTATATTTTCCCCTTTCGCAGAGAGTGATGCTGTTCGCAGCAACTTCTGTTGTTGTGCTGATAACAATTTTCATGCTGTTGGTTATCAAGGACCTGGACTGGATAGTCGAGGTTGGCCAAACAATTCCGCTGGAAGAAGCCAAAATATCAATCATTAAAGAATTTTTGTTTGTGCTTGCGGTAATTTTACCGCATACGCTAAACGCAATCTCGTCATACAGCACAAACCTTAAACTGTTCTTCGGTCATGAAACTGGCGTGCTTACAAGTATAGCAAACGGAAAACTGAATGTGCGTGTGCCCGTTAGCACCACCGATGAATTCGGTATCATGGCAAAACACACCAACACCATGATAGTGCAATTGAAAAACTACATTAACGAAATTAGCCTTACCCGCGATGTTACGATTCTTTCGCTGGCATCTCTGGCTGAGGCACGCGACAACGAAACCGGGCAACATATTCTAAGAACCCAGCGTTACGTTCGGGCACTGGCAATTCATCTACAGCCGCACCCGGCATTTTGTGACGAACTTGATGATGAAACCATCGATCTTTTATATAAATCTGCGCCCCTGCACGATATAGGCAAGGTCGGAATCCCCGATAACATATTACTCAAGCCCGGCAAACATACCATTGAAGAGTTTGAGCTGATGAAAACTCACGCCCAAATCGGCAGCGACGCATTAAAGGTCGCCGAGGATAAAATGGGATCGAACTCGTTTTTACGTCTGGCCCGGGAAATAGCCATAACCCATCATGAAAAATGGGATGGTAGCGGTTATCCGGGCGGACTAAGAGAAAACGAAATACCCATATCCGGCAGGCTAATGGCGGTTGCCGATGTTTATGATGCGCTTATTTCCGCCCGGGTTTACAAACCGGCATTTCCCCATGAAAAGGCCATGGAAATAATCCGCGAGGGTGCGGGTGTGCATTTTGACCCCGATGTTGTGGCGGCTCTTGATAATATCGAAAATGAATTCATGGCCATCGCCCGCGAATTTGGCGACCAACACACGGCTGGGACCAGCTAAACAATCCTGTTTCTTTTGCCTTTTAGCGCCCAATCGGGCAAATTAACAAACATGGAAACAAGCCTGATTTTAGTAATTTTATCGATCACCTTAGCAGCCATGGCGCTGGTGGCGCTGGTTTGGATTGTGCGCTCCAGAGGGGCCGCAACCGATGCCG
>DAOWFT010000029.1 GCA_030637845.1 Thalassospiraceae bacterium | reverse complement strand
CCTTTCGTTTTGTAATATTAATTTTTAGTGTAGATTATTATATAAACACTAATCTTTAATGTCAAATATAAATAAATAACTATTTATTAATGTATAATTATGTATAATAAAGCAGGAAATGATAATTACCGTTATAAATCAATTAGTTAAATATTTATGAGATAACCGGGCCTTAGCCGCCCAGTCTTATCCACATTGAGCCTTGAAGCGCAATAAATGGTCGGCCAGAACCAATGCCAGCATGGCCTCGGCAATGGGGACGGCACGAATACCGACGCAGGGATCGTGGCGACCACGGGTCGAGATGGTGGTCTGTTTTCCGCCCTTGGTTATGGTTTTACGGGGGCTGAGGATGGAGCTGGTTGGTTTTACCGCAAGGCGGGCAACAATATCCTGACCCGATGAAATGCCGCCCAATGTCCCGCCGGAATTATTGGAAAGAAACTTGGCCATGCCTTTTTCCATGCGAATTTCATCTGCGTTTTCGACCCCGGTAAATTCGGCAGCGGCAAAGCCGGCCCCGATTTCAACTCCCTTGACCGCGGGAATAGACATCAACGCCTTGGCAATGTCGGCATCAAGGCGATCAAAAACAGGCTCACCCAATCCCGCCGGAATGCCACTGGCGGTTACCTCAATAATCGCACCTACGGAATTACCATCCTTGCGAATAGCGTCCAGATAATCTGCCCATACTTTGGCGGCATCGGCATCGGGGCTGAAAAACGGGTTTTGGAAACATTGGCCCATTTGAATTTTTTAGGGTTTATCGCGTGCGGCCCTATTTGGATTACCGCACCACGCAACTTTATTGATTTACCCAAGGCATCAACAAGAACCTTTTGTGCGATTGCCCCGGCGGCAACCCTAACCGCCGTTTCCCGCGCGCTGGAGCGGCCACCGCCACGATAATCACGAATGCCATATTTGGCCTGATAGGTAAAATCGGCGTGTCCCGGGCGGAACTTGTTTTTTATGTCGGAATAATCTTTGGAGCGGGTATCGACATTTTTAATCAAAAGACCAATGGGCGCGCCAGTGGTTTTTCCTTCAAATACGCCCGATAGTATTTCAATCTTGTCCGGTTCTTTGCGTTGGGTGGTAAAGCGCGATTGCCCCGGCTTGCGCTTATCCAGAAACGGTTGGATATCTTTTTCCGAGAGCTTTATTCCCGGCGGGCAGCCATCAACCACACCGCCAATTGCGGGGCCATGACTTTCACCGAATGTGGTAAGTCGGAAAATCTCGCCGAATGTGTTTCCGGGCATTAAATAGTTCCTTTTAGTACTGGTTATACCGTTGAAATATCGGGTGCGTCTGCGGCTTTCATGCCTACTATATTATAGCCGCAATCAACATAATGTATTTCACCGGTGACACCGCTGGCCAGTGGGGAAAGAAGGTAAAGCCCCGCACCGCCAACATCATCAAGGGTAACATTGCGCCGCATGGGTGAGTTATATTCGTTCCATTTCATGATGTATCTGAAATCACCAATACCGCTGGAGGCCAAGGTTTTCATTGGCCCGGCGGAAAGGGCGTTTACGCGAATGCCTTCTTTGCCTAAATCTTCGGCCAAATAACGCACGCTTGCCTCAAGCGCTGCTTTGGCTATACCCATAACATTGTAATGGGGTATTACTTTTTCTGCGCCAAGATATGAAAGAGTTAATAGCGATCCGCCCGTATTTAAAAGCGGTTCGGCGTGTTTTGCCACGTGGGTAAATGAAAATACCGAAACTTCCATTGAATTGAGGAAGTTTTCACGGGAGGTATCAATATAGCGACCCTTTAATTCGTCCTTGTCCGAATAGGCAACCGCATGAACAACAAAATCCAACTTTCCCCAGCGTGATTTAATTTCGGCGAAGGTTGCTTCAAGGCTGGCATAATCGGTAACATCGCAGGGGATTATAAAATCCGACCCCAGCTCTGCCGCCAGCGGTTCGACCCTTTTTTTCAAGGCATCGCCCTGATAGGTGAGCGCCAGTTCGGCACCTTGTTTGGCAAGGTGGTTGGCTATGCCCCATGCAATTGATCTGTTGTTTGCGACACCCATGATGAGGCCGCGTTTTCCTGCCATTAACGGTTCGGTATTGGTCATTTTTTTCCTATTTATTATTGTGTGCCTTGGTGCCTGATTGCCACTCTACACCAAAGAAGGTTAGGCAAAAAGTATAAGAAGCCTAAAAAACCGGTTAGTTTTCATTGCTTTGGGGTTGTGTTTCATGGGTGTATGATGCCCGAAATTGGGTTAACAGACGGTTGCATTTAAAGACAATGACAAACAATCAAACCACGCCCTCAGGCACGGCAAATGGATCCCATTCAGTAAGCGATGGTGGATTTATGACAGATTTCCTTAGTTTTTCCAGGTTAGTATTCAGGCGATTTGGCAAGGATGGCGGAATGCGTATTGCCGCTTCTCTCAGCTACACCTCGTTGTTGGCCTTGGTGCCGCTGGGCGTAATCGCCTTTGCAATTTTGAAGGCATTCCCGGTTTTTGACAGCATCCGTGACCGTCTTCAAGGATTGGTGTTTGAAGCGTTTCTACCGGAAGCCATCAACAGCGTTCAGGAGCATTTTAGCGAATTCGTCGGAAAGGCCGGTGGGCTAACGGCGATTGGTATCGTTGCCTTGGCCGCGGTTGCCATAATGTTGCTGGCAACGATTGAATCTGCGCTTAACGACATATTCAGGGTCAAGGCCAAGCGCGCATTTATGCCGCGCATGATGATGTTCTGGGCGGTGCTTACCATGGGGCCGATGCTGCTGGGCGGCAGCCTGTCATTGGCAACCTATCTGTTTGCCCTAACCGAGATGGCCGAGCTGGCCAATGTCGGTCAGTTAAGCGGAATTGCATGGCTTATCACACGTATCATACCAACCATATTGGCAATTTTTGCCTTTAGCGTTTTTTACGCAATAGTTCCTTTTCGCCCGGTCAAGCTATCCCATGCGCTCATTGGTGGATTGTCGGCGGGGCTTTTGTTCGCATTAGTGCGAAAGGGATTTGCAATTTATGTTCAGGCGTTTCCCGCATACCAAACGCTTTATGGCGCACTTTCAACCATACCCATATTTCTTATCTGGATGTATTTTTCATGGGCGGTGGTTCTTATTGGTGCAGAGGTAACCGCATCATTGCCCGAATGGGGAAAGAAAAGAGCCGATGGCGGCTTGCAATCCCTAACCACGGCTGGTCGGTTGGAGGTTGCGTTAGCGGTGCTGGAGGTTTTATGGCGCCGGTCACGAGGCGAAAATGTTTCGGCTGATGATGATAAAATCAGCTCTGATATTTTAGCCGAAACCATGGACGAACTTCGCCAAGCCGGCATTGTTTCCTTGAGCAATGATGAAAAATGGCTTTTAAGTCGTGATTTAAGCTCGCTTACGCTGGCCCAGCTTGCCTACGGTCTGGGCCTTGCACCCAACGCAGACGACATTTCACCCGGTGGTAATGCGTGGCAGGCGCATTTTAAATCAGCACTGGATCGCTCCACCGATGGCTGGAATAAAGGCGTGGCATTTTTATTTAGGGCCTAGGGGTGGCACGCCTTATTTTATGGGCGAGGGATAGAGCGCCTTTATTAATGGGCGAGGAGTAGGGCGCCTTTATTCAGCGGCTTCGGAAATTTTATTAGTTCTGGCGTTGTATGGATTT
>DAOWFT010000013.1 GCA_030637845.1 Thalassospiraceae bacterium | reverse complement strand
TGCCCAAGATTGGCATTGTGACCTGCAAGAAGCATTGACCGATTTTGGCGCCGCTTCAAGGGCGCTAAAATTAAACGAGGTTTGTGCGGTGTTGGGTTTGCCCGGAAAATTTGGGGTTGATGGTAGCGATGTTGCACCAATGTTTGATGCCGGACGGGTGGGCGAAATTCGCGATTATTGCGAAACCGATGTTTTAAATACCTATTTGGTTTATCTACGCTATCAATTAACCCGGGGGATTATAAGCCCTGAAAGCCATAACGGCGCAATTGAAGATGTAATATCGATGATTGAGCTTGAAAAAACCGAACGTCCCCATCTGGGTGATTTTATGGATGCCTGGGGCAAAGCTTGTGAAAACAAGTTTTTGTTGGATTAGTCTTGTTCTTCCACATTTTTTAACGGTGCCGCATCGCTTGAATTATCGGTTACTTTTGTAACCTCTGCACCGGGAAAAGTTTTAAGCACAGCGCTTACCAATGGGTGGCTTGCCGCTTCTGCGCGTTCTTTTGCGCGCACAGCATCTGTTTGCTGTTTAATCGTGGCGGCCCCAGAAATATTGCTTACGCTTACAACCCAACGTCTGGGCGTGTGATCATTTAAAAAACGTGAAAGACGACCGGATAAATCAGCAGGCGCGTGTTCAGCTGGGCTATATTCAATCCGCCCTGCTTCGAACTTTACTAAATGAACATTGGAAATAAGATTGGCGTGCAAAATCATTTCACCTTTTTGTTCGGTTAATGCCACCACCTCATCAAAGGTCATGGGGTCGGGCAACTGAACCTCTGACATTGAGCGTGGTTCGGTTTCTGGATTTTCTGCAATTGCCTGGGCGGCACCGCTGGCAGACATTACCGGGCCATGAGTTACCCTTGGCGCACCATTCGTGGCGGTGCCCGCTGTGGTTCCTTGGGCAGAAGTAGAGCCGCCGGATGGTGATGTGGGCTGGGCCTGATGACCTTGGCCTTGTGATTGGGCCTGACCTTGGCCTTGGCCTTGAGCAGGGCTTTGGCCCATATTTTGACTTTGAGCTTGCTCCATTGCCTTCATGGCATCTGCCGGGCTTGGCAGTGATAGGCCATATATTAGCCGCACCAACACCATTTCAGCACCCTGTAGCTGGCTCGGGGCCGAACGGGTTTCACCCAAGCCTTTTATAAGCATTTGCCACATCCGTGTCAGGTCGGCCATGGAAAGCTTGGCCGCCAATTCGACGCCCTTTGTCCGTTCTATTTCTGCAATGCCGGGGGTATTGGCGGCGGTGCTTGATACCTTGATGCGGGTAACCCAATGGCAAAGCTCTAACAAATCTTGCAATACCTGCACCGGGTCGGCCCCGTTTTTATATTGCTCTTCCATTTGTTCAATGGCACCGGCCCCATCGCCACTAAAAATAGCTTCAAATAAATCAAATGTTTGGGTTCGATCAGCCAGACCCAGCATGGCGCGTACGCTGTCAGCATTTACTTCATCGCCGGTATGGGCGATTGCTTGGTCTAAAAGCGATAAGCCGTCTCGAACCGAACCATCGGCGGCCCGGGCAATAAGTTGCAGGGCATCGTCAGAAACATTGGCCCCTTCTTTTTCGACCACCATTTTAAAATGAGCCGATAATGTATCCATATCGATGCGGCGCAAATCAAACCGCTGACAGCGCGAAAGAACAGTTACCGGAACCTTGCGTATTTCAGTAGTAGCAAAAATAAATTTTACATGTTCGGGTGGCTCTTCAAGGGTTTTCAAAAGCGCATTAAATGCATTTTTTGAAAGCATGTGGACTTCATCAATTATATAAACTTTGTAACGCGCGCTAACGGGTTTAAAACGCACCCCTTCGATAACTTCGCGAATGTCGTCTACCCCGGTGCGCGATGCCGCATCCATTTCGATTACATCCATGTGATTATCGTTTGAAATTGAAATACAATGCTCACACACACCACATGGTTCGGCTGTTGGCCCGCCTTTGCCATCGCTACCTATACAGTTAAGGGCACGGGCGATAATTCTGGCGGTGGTGGTTTTTCCAACTCCGCGAACACCGGTCAACATAAACGCATGGGCTAGACGACCAGATTTAATTGCATTGCTAAGGGTTCTAACCAGTGCCTCTTGGCCGATAAGGCCGGAAAAATCACCGGGTCGATATTTGCGGGCAAGAACGCGGTATTCGTCTGCTGGTTTATTAGGGTCTTTTGACATTTTTTAATTCAGCATCCCTAAACGATGAGCAGATAAGTAAACAAGGTGGAAGACCGGCCAGCGACCCGAACAAAACTCGTTACGGCTGCTTCCTTCCGGACCTGACCGGGTTGGCGAGAGGTTCGTCCACGGCCGATCTTCCGAG
>DAOWFT010000004.1 GCA_030637845.1 Thalassospiraceae bacterium | reverse complement strand
TGGCATAAAAAGAAAAAGCCGCCCGAATGGGGCGACTTGGTGGCTGGGCTTAAAGTCCCCGGCGATCCCTCCCTCTCGCGCTATTGGTTCCAACAGCAACCGCATTATGCAGACCGGGCAGGATTGCTATTTGTCTTGAGAATTTCACGCAACGTATCCATGAATGGGGCTATCTCTATTGGCTTGGTCAGATAGGCAAGGAAGCCTGCGTTAATACCTCTTTCCACTTCATGGGGCATGGCCGCCGCAGACAGGGCAATAACAGGAATATCTGCGGTTTTTTCCATATCCTTCAATTTGTGCAGGGCCTCAATCCCGCTTAAACCCGGAAGGTTTATATCCATGATAATAATGTCTGGCTGTTTTTCTTCGGCAACCTCAATCCCAAGTTCTGCCGTATGGCAGGTTATGATCTTAAGGTTAGGAACCATGGAAATTATTTTTTCCATCAACTTTACGTTTGCTGGGTTGTCCTCAACATAAAGAAGTAAATAATTGCCTGAGGTGCCGACCGCCAAATCAAAACCCGCGGATTTATCAAAAACGTCAAAATCCATTATTTCGTCCTGATCTGAGGCATCGGCAAGAGGGATTTCCACCCAAAAGGTGCTGCCAACACCAACCTCACTTGTAAATCCTATTCTGCCATGCATTAGTTGAATTAATTTCTTGGTTATGGTTAGCCCAATGCCGGTACCTTCAACTTCTGAATTCTCAAGACCCAAACGGTCAAAAGCTGTAAAGATACCTTCAAATTTTTCCTCAGGAATACCGGGGCCCGTATCGCTAACCTCTATGCGGCACATTGTTTCATCGACGGTATGCATATTGATGGTAATATTGCCGCCTTCTTTATTATACTTCACGGCATTGGAAAGAAGATTTAACAGCACCTGCTTCAATCGGGTTACGTCTCCCCTCACATGTAGCGATAGCGCGCTATCACTACATTTTACATTTATGCCTCTTTTTTCTGCCATTACCCTTGTAATGCCAAGACACTCATTCAACACACTGGAAAGATTTATCGTTTCTATGCTGACGAAAAGATTTTGCGACTCGATCTTTGCCAGTTCCAGCACCTGATCTATCAAATCCAATAAATGGTTACCGCTTTTAATAACCTGGTCTGTGCTGTCCCTCTGGCCGTCCGTAAGCGGGGTTGCTGTATCAATTTGCAGAAGTTGGGTGAACCCAAGTATTCCGTTTAGTGGTGTTCGCAACTCGTGACTCATGGAAGACAAAAAATCTGATTTTGCGGCGTTTGCGCTTTCCGCCTCAATCATTGCCTTGCGTAATTTTTCCCTTGCGGTAACCGTTTCGGTTATATCGCTCCCCGTTCCCCGAAAGCCCCGGAAATGACCATCGGCGCCGAATATCGGCTTGCCGTTTATGGATAGCCACACCACCTCACCATTTTCCCTAGTACGGGGGTGGATAAAATTGCGAAACGACCTGTGGTTATGCAGGTCACTAAGGTGGCGATCCCATGCGTCCTTATCAAGGTTTGGGATTCCGGTTTCCTCCCGGGTTTTGCCAAGCAGTAACATAGGATCAACCGCCGCTACTTTGGAAAAGCGATTGGAGAAATGGGAAAACCGCAGTTTGCTGTCCATTTCCCAATACCAGTCGGATGCGGTTTCGCCGAAGTCCCTGAAACGGGCCTCGCTGTTACGAAGTTCGGTGTGGGCTATTTCAAGCACCTTCTTTTGTTTTGCAAGGCTGGCGCGCATTGTTTCGAATGATTTAATCAACTCGCCGATTTCGTCATTACCGGCCTTTGGCAAAATTGCATTAAAATCACCCTCCTTGAGTAAATATGCAGCGGTTGATAATTCCCGCACTGGGCGACTGACCGAGGTGTCCAGCAAAAATATAAGAATAATCAAAATTACAATAAAGCCGACGACAAGAATGCTTGCCAGTTTCAAATTCTGGGAACGCATTTCAGCAAGTTTCGGCCCAAGATCCATAACCAGAACTATGGAACCGAGAGTCCCGCCGCGAAACTCGATTGGATGAATGTGGGTTCTTATTTTGTCACCGCTAACATCGGATGGTTCAAGTATGGGGTAAATGCGACGATCGTTTTCATCGCTCACCTTTATAGAAAGCCAGTACGGATGCACACCAAGAACCGAATCGATGCTTTCGTGAATCCCCGCATACTGTTTTTTCAAAAGTGGTGATATCAACATCTCGGAAAGGGTTCTCATTTCCTGATGTGTTGACTTGATGATATTGGCAGACGATTCACGTTCTGCAGAAGGAATCCAATAAAAAAACAGGAAGCCGGCGGCCAGCACGGCGCCAGAAATAAAAATCAAAACCGTTTTAAGACGTATGGACAAACATTGAATCCTTGCTGAGCTGAGTAATTTTAAGCAATCCCATTAAAGCACCGCTGAGAGTTGTTAATTTTCAACAAAATACTTATCAAGGCTCCATTCTTTCAGTTCCAAGTATTCCTTGATCTCGGCGGGGCCGATTTTTTTCATTGGAATCTTGGCGAGCATGGCGGCGCCTTCTTCGGTTTTGCCTATATCAAGGAAAGCATTTCGAACCAAATCCATGTGTTCTTTAGGCACTCGGGGGTGGGCAACAACTGGATGGGGGGCCATGGACCGGGTTTTATAAATGATTTTTAATCCATCGCGAACTTCTGGCTTCTGCCCATTGAGCGTCCCCATGACGCCGCCGCCGGCATCGACCTCACCAAGCAAAACATTCAGGTACACCGATGAATGGGTTTGGACGTAGCTAGCTTTAAACTTTATTTTGTAAATTTGATCCAGGTCGGCCCGCATTAAAAGCGCTGCCCCAAGCGCATTGGGTGCGGGAAAGGCTATTTTTTTATTATTTAATTCTGCGGCGCTACTAATCGGGTTGTCCTTTTTAGCCACAAGAATACCAAAAAGCTTACGCCCATTATCGCGAACCAGCGGCACGTAGCCCTGCTCGGTGGATGCCATCAAGGCATGATAGGGGTTCATGTATGCGAAATCGAATTCACCGCCCATGAAATCTGTTTCAAATTCAGGAATTTCGGACGAGCCAACCATTTTGAACTTAAGGCCGGTTCGCACATTCAATTCCTTAAGAATTGGGGACCATATATTGAATAGCTTTCTTGGCTCGAACTGAGGAACCACGCCAAAAGTGTATTCGGTTTCGGCTTTTGCGGGGGCGGACATAATGGCGAAGCCTATGAATAGAAGCATCGCAATAAGGGCGTTTTGTTTTTTCATTTAGGTAGCCTTTCCGTGTTGGCCTGGGCGCCCCCCAAACCAAGGCATAGATAACTTCTTCCTTGAACTTTTTAATCCTAAAGTTATGCGCTCTTATGAACAAGGCAAATATAAAAACAGGACTACCCAACAGGCCATCGGGATTAACCGGTGGGTCGGGTATTTTTTTGTATCGGATAATAGCCGTTATCCGATATTAAAAAGTAGCTGATTTCTGCGATTTATTTATAAATTGTTTCTAGGGAGCCAGCTTGCCGGCGCGCTCCATCCCCATGTCGGGCTCGCCGGCGTGGTTCAATATGTACCCCCGCGCCTGGTTGCGAAGCGCCAATGCCTGCTGCCATGTGTCGGTGATGGAGCTATCGCACTGGATGGGTTCGCCGATAACCACCCTGATCCGGCCCCGACGGGGAAACCAGCTATTGCCCATCATTATGGCGCGGGTACCGCGCACGGCAATCGGCACAACCGGGATACCGGATTCGGCGGCGGCAATAAACGCGCCCATCTGAAACGGCAGCACGCCGGGTTGGCCGATGAAGGTTCCCTCGGGAAAATAAACCAACGCCGCACCGGCCCTTGCGTCTTCGGCAAGTTTTTTCGCGTCGCTAATCCCCTTTTCACGATCGAAGCGATCGACGAAACGCGCACCCAAACGCTTCAGCAATATCCGGGACACCCAGTGCGAAAGCAGCTCGCGCTTGGCAACAAACGAGGTTTCCCGTCCAATTGCCAGCGTCAGGACAGGCCCGTCTATATAACTGGCGTGATTTACAACGTAGATCGCGTTCGCATCGGGCAGCCGTTCGCGGCCGCTCACGCTTAACGAAATGCCGCTAAGAACAAGGGCCAGCCGAACCGCGCTGCGGGCGATCACCCAACGCCACGGTTTTGGCACCACGGCAATAAGCAGCCACGCCAGCGCCCCCAGCAATCCGGCGACCGTCCAGACGTAAGCGGCATAAAGCGACGCGCTAACGGCGGCGACAACACGGCGCAGGGTTGGAGCCATCATCAACAACGACAACCGCAATATCTGGAGCCACGGCGCAGGCTGTTTTTTACCGACCAGACCCTTTTCAAATACTTCGCGACTGGCGGCGCGGCGAAGTTTACCGATTGAAGTTTTAAGAACCGTATTGGGCGGCGCCAGCAAAACCTTGTCCGGTGGCTGGTTGGTCAGGTCGATGGAAAGCTCTTCGATGGTGCGGGTAATGTCGGTGCGTGATTTTTCATCACGGCGTCTGGTTTCCGCCAACACCACCAGCCTTTCGGTTCCGCTGGCGGGATCAAAGCTTGAAAAAACAGCAACGCTGCCCCTACGCACACCTTCAATCTCGCCGATCGCCTCTTCCAGTTCCTGCGGATAAATGTTGCGCCCGGCACGAATTATAATGTCCTTGGC
>DAOWFT010000184.1 GCA_030637845.1 Thalassospiraceae bacterium | reverse complement strand
GGTGCAGGTAGCCGCGATCAACAACGGTTTTGATGAAATCTGACTTATGCTCTGTCATTTATGCCATTCCACGGTTTTTCCGTGTCCCCAGTGTATTATGCCCGAAAGGTGCTCTTGCAAGATTTGCGGGTACTTAGCACAATGCCATTAGTAATACCAAGCCCCGGTTAACGTAACCTCACTTAAGGAAGTTAAACAAGGCCATGAACACCACCCGCCATACAAATATTACGTCAAATATTCCATCTTCTGGGCCCGCTACAAGCTTTCGGGGCCTTAGGTTGGCCATTGGCCTGATGAGCGGAACCTCGCTCGATGGCATGGATGTAGCCGTAATTCGTAGCGATGGGGAAAAATCCGTGCAGTTCGGCCCGGCGGCTACCTTTGCCTATGACGATGATTTCCGGGAAAGGTTGCGCTCGGTTCTGGGTGTTGAGGGTTTAAAAAACCCCGAACTCAAGGCCGTAGAAGATGAATTAACCCGTCTTCATATTCAGGCGGTTATTCAATTTATGGATATGTATGACCTTAGCACCGATGAAGTCGATATTATTGGCTTTCACGGACACACGATTTTTCACGACCCCAAGGCAAAAATCACCCACCAGATAGGAAACGCACAAATGCTGGCAGACGCAACCGGCATTTCGGTGGTCGCCGATTTTCGCAGCAACGACGTTGCCGCCGGTGGTCAGGGCGCGCCATTGGTGCCGATCTATCATCAGGCATTGGCCAAAGGGATGATGAGCGGCATGGCCGAATTAAGTTTGCCGGTTTGCGTGCTTAACCTTGGCGGCATTGCCAACGTGACCTGGGTTGGTGCCAAAAATGAAAAAAGCGAAGATGATTTGCTGGCCTTTGATACCGGGCCATGTAATGCGCTGTTAGATGATTGGGTGTTTAAAAAAACCGGAAACATGTTTGACGATAATGGTGCGCTGGCAAGTAGCGGAAAAGCAAATGACGACATAATTGCCAATATGCTTTCTCACCCATATTTTTCTGCGCCAAATCCAAAATCATTGGACAGGCTTGATTTCAATACCGATGCGGTTAAGGACCTTTCGCCCGAAGACGGCGCCGCAACATTGGTAGGCTTTATTGCCGCCACCGTAAAAAAAGCGCAAAGCACATTTCCTCAACAGCCAGCCAACTGGGTGTTGAGCGGTGGTGGCTGTCACAATGGGGCGCTGGTTGATGCGCTAAAGGGCGCACTTACGGGCGAGGTTAAGACCGCAGATGAAATCGGGTGGAGCGGGGACGCCATGGAGGCACAGGCTTTTGCCTACCTTGCGCTGCGTTCAATTGCTGGCTTGCCTATTACATTTCCCCGCACCACTGGCGTTGCTGCACCGCTTGGCGGTGGTAAGCAATTTAAGCCGCTTTTGCCTAGGCTGCCTTGTTAAGTGATTTGTCGAGGTAATCTTCAACAATGCGGTTAAGTTTTTTCATGTGCTTGGTGAAAAGATGGTCGCAGCTGGGAATTACTTCGTAATCGATTACGATGTTTTTCTGGCTTTTCAGCTTGGCCGCCAGTTTATTTACATCTTCGACTGCAACCAATTCGTCCTTGTCGCCATGCACAATTAATCCCGATGCCGGGCATGGGGCCAGAAACGAGAAATCATGCTGGGTTGCTGGCGGGGCAATGGATAAAAACCCGCTTATTTCCGGACGGCGCATCATTAATTGCATTGAAATCCACGCACCAAATGAAAACCCGCCAATCCAGCTGGAGCTGGCACTGGGGTTGTGTGATTGCAGCCAATCCAGCGCCGAGGCGGCGTCGCTCATTTCACCGATGCCATTGTCGAACTCGCCTTGGCTGCGGCCAATGCCGCGGAAATTAAAGCGCAGCGTCGAAAAGCCCCTTTTTACAAAGGACTGATACATGGAATACACCACTTTGTTGTTCATGGTTCCGCCGTGCTGGGGATTCGGGTGGAGAATAAGGGCTATGGGGGCGCCGGGTACTTTTGAGTGACTGTAACGTCCCTCGAGGCGGCCATCTGGCCCATTGAAGATCACTTCAGGCATATTTTTTCCGGGGATCTTGTTGATTTCAAAGGTTTTTCAGTTTTTGGGCTTTTTGTCTATATCTGCCATTACTAATACTTGACTAAATTAGTCGGAAAACATATATTATCCATAAGTATAATACGGTTATAGCGATATGTAGGCTTAAACCCGTCCGAGGCCAAAAAGGCCCGAGAGGGTTATACACAGACATCTCTAACAAAGCAAAGGTATTGACCCAACAAAACAAGGGCATTGGGAATAATTATGGCTTTCAAGCATTTACACGAAGATTTGACCTCTTTTATGGCCCGCGACCCGGCGGCCAGATCGCGCTTGGAGGTGGCCTTGCTGTACCCCGGATTCCATGCGGTACTTTTTTACCGAATCTCAAACGCCCTTTGGCGGCGTAATTTCAAGTTTCTTGGCCGTTTTATTTCACAAACAGCAAGATTTCTAACGGGAATTGAGATTCACCCCGGAGCCACCATCGGCAGTCGTTTTTTTGTAGATCATGGCGACGGCGTGGTTATCGGCGAAACAAGTCATATTGGTAACGATGTCACCCTTTATCAGGCTGTCACCCTTGGCGGTATTGCCCCCTCGGTTGATAGCCACACTCAGGTTGACCAAAAACGCCACCCAACTTTGGAAGATTGGGTGATAGTTGGTTCCGGTGCGCAGGTTTTGGGTGGAATAACCGTTGGTGAGGGTGCGCGCATTGGCGCCAATGCAGTTGGTACCAAAGACGTTCCGCCCGGTGTAACCGCGGTTGGCATTCCC
>DAOWFT010000055.1 GCA_030637845.1 Thalassospiraceae bacterium | reverse complement strand
CATGGCTAATCCATCTCGTCCTTCGCCACCTCGTTCGTGATTGGCGATAAAAATACATCGCCTGCGGTGATGATGCGGTCTTCTTGTTCGCCGTCAACCGCCAAAACCAGCGCACCGCTTTCATCTAGTTGCTTGAAGGTGCCGGGAATGGTTTCATTTGGCAAGCGAACGATTATTTTTTTGCCCAAACCATACGCCCGTTCAAGCCACGCCCCCCGAACCGGGACAAAACCCAATTCCTGCCATTCATTAAAACCCGCGTCGAAGCGGCCCATTATGGTGGATAACATTTTCTCAATCGATGCGTCTCCGCCTTCGGCTGCTATTGATGTCGCCTCAAGCTCGCTATTGATTTTGTCCGGGTGGGTTTCAATATTTATGCCAACGCCGATTATAACCCAGCTGACGCGATTGTCGCCGGTGCTTTCGCTTTCCAGCAATATCCCGGATATTTTTTTACCCCCCACCATAACGTCATTGGGCCACTTTGTTTGTACAGCCGTGCCCGGCAAGGCGCTTGAGACGGCACCGGCTATGGCGTTGGCCATTATGAAACCCAGTTGCATAACTGTCGCTGCCGGATATTCGGGCCGAATAAGTATTGAAAAATATAAACCGCCCTTGGGTGACGACCACTGCCGCCCCCGCCTGCCCCGTCCTGCGCTTTGGCTGGTGGCCCAGATTACGGTGCTATCGGGTGCGCCGTTTTCGGCTCGCCTGCGGGCCTCAAAGTTGGTGCTGTCAACACCCCCCAATTGAACCAGTTGGTATGGCGAAGGAAGTTCGGGCGCATGTGCGGGCGCTGTCATAATGGTTGGGGATTATCCCTTAAAAAAGTGCGCTGGCCGCAAGTCCGGCCCCGTTGATAACCGGATTGGGAAAGGCAATGAACGTAAGTATGAATACCGACGTTATTACCAACACACCAACTATCGGTTTGGGCAGCGGTGTATCCAAAGGTTCCGATACGGCTTTATCAAAATACATTATTTTTATGATGCGAATGTAATAAAACGCACCAACAACGCTTGAAAGCACACCGATAATGGCGAGGGTAAACATCCCGGCTTCAACCGCTGACATGAAAATATAAAACTTGCCGATAAATCCGGCCAACGGCGGAATACCCGCCATGGAAAACATGAATATGGAAAGCGCCGCAGCCATTCCCGGATGTGTTTTGGAAAGCCCGGCCAAATCATAAATATTTTCAACCGCACGATCATCGCGGCGCATGGAAATAATGCAGGCGAACGTACCAATGTTCATCACTATATAAATGGCAATATAAATTAAAACGCTCTTCACGCCGGCTTCGTTGGCAACGGCAAGACCGATGAGGGCATAACCCACATGACCAATGGAGCTATAGGCCATCATGCGCTTGATGTTGGTTTGTGCGATGGCGGCAAACGCACCCACAAGCATGGATGCTATGGAAATCATAATTATAATTTGCTGCCATTGTTCCGCTAGCCCGCCAAATGGCCCGCTCATAACCCTAATGAACAGGGCCAGCGCAGCGACCTTTGGTGCGACTGCAAAAAATGCGGTTACCGGGGTTGGTGCGCCTTCGTAAACGTCGGGCGTCCACATATGAAACGGAACGCCGGAAACCTTGAACGTCAATCCGGCAAGTATAAACACCAAACCAACAACCAAACCAATCGAAGGTTCAGCCCCAGAATTAAACATTATTGCCAGAACATCAAAGTCCATGGTTCCGGAAAATCCATAAACCAGGCTTGAGCCATAAAGAAGCATCCCCGATGCCAACGCGCCCAAAACAAAATATTTAAGACCGGCCTCGGTTGAGCGAACCTCATCGCGTTGATGGGCGGCTAATATATAAAGCGAAAGCGATTGCAGTTCGAGGCCAAGATAAAGCGATATGAGGTTGTTGGCCGAAACCATCATCATCATGCCAAGGGTGACAAACAGCATAACCACCACATATTCGTAACGATGGCATCCCTGCTTTTCCATCCAGTCCTGCGCCATAATAACGGAAAAGGTTGCTGCCGTAAGTATTAGCGCCTTGGAAAATGTTGCAAACGGGTCAGATATAAACATCCCATCAAAGGTCAAAAGTTTTTCACCGGAAACGGTAATAACCAGCGCCAATGCCAGCACCAACATCACAACGCTAAGGCTGGATGTCATCCGGGATGCCTTTAACACACCATCGGGCCCGGATGTTTTTTGAAACACACCCAGCATAAGCATCACCATGGCGGAAAGGCCAAGGAATATTTCCGGCAACGCCGGGGCAAGGTTTGGAACTTCAGCCACTGGCATGAAACATCAACTCCTTAAAGATCAATTTATCGCAACCTGTACGACATTTGCCGCATCGACTGCTACGTTAACTTGCGATATCAGGTGTTCCACTGATACATGCATGAAATCCAGAAACGAAACCGGATAAACACCCATCCATAATGTCAGGATCAACAACGGCGCGAACACCGCGACTTCACGTTTGCTCAGATCCGTAATTTTGGATAACGATTCTTTTTCCAGGGCTCCAAAAATAACCCGGCGATAGAGATAGAGCATATAAGCCGCGCCCAGAATAACCCCCAATGCCGCCAATGCCGCAACCCAGGTGTTTACCTTGAATATGCCGACCAGCACTAAAAACTCGCCTACAAAACCGCCGGTGCCGGGCAAGCCGATTGAGGACATCATAAACACCATAAAGACAAGGCCGTAAGCCGGCATGCGGTGAACAACCCCGCCGTAATCGGATATTTCGCGCGAATGAATGCGGTCATAAATAACCCCGACCACAAGGAACAATGCGGCTGAAACCACGCCGTGGCTCAACATTTGATAAATCGCGCCTTCGATACCTTGCACGTTAAGGGTAAATACGCCTGCGGTAACAAACCCCATATGGGCAATGGATGAATAGGCGATTAGCTTTTTCATGTCGTGCTGCACCAACGCCACCAGCGATGTATAAACCACGGCGACAATCGAAAGACTGAAAATAAGCGGAGTGAAATAGACCGTTGCATCAGGGAACATGGGCAGAGAAAAACGCAAGAAACCGTAGCCGCCAAATTTAAGCAACACCCCGGCAAGTATTACCGAACCGGCCGTGGGGGCCTCAACGTGGGCATCGGGCAACCATGTATGAACCGGCCACATGGGAACCTTGACCGCAAATGAGGCAAAGAACGCAAGCCATAACCATTTTTGTAAATCGGGTGAGAAATTAAACGCCATCAATGCCGGGATGTCGGTTGTGCCTGCGTCAATATACATAACCAAAATTGCCAGCAGCATCAAAACCGAACCCAAAAGGGTGTAGAGGAAAAACTTGAACGAGGCATAAACCCTGTTTGGCCCACCCCAAACACCGATAATAAGAAACATTGGTATAAGAACGGCTTCGAAGAAAATATAGAACACCACAAGATCAAGCGATGAGAACATTCCTATCATCATGGTTTCAAGAATAAGAAACGCCGCCATGAATTCTTTGACCCGGGTTTTTACGCTTTCCCAGCTGGCAAGTACGCAAATCGGCGTCAGCAATGTGGTAAGCAAAACAAACAACAAAGATATACCGTCAAGGCCAAGGTGGTAGCTAATGTTATAGTCAGGTATCCATTCGTGGCTTTCCTCGAACTGAAAAGCGGCGGTGGATTGATCAAAATTGAACCACAGGAACAACGACAGCACGAACGTGATAAGTGATGTCCACAGCGCCATCTTGCGAGCGCCATTGGCAAGCGCTTCGTCTTCGCCGCGCATAATCAAAATAAATGCAGCCCCTGCCAACGGCAGGAAAGTCAGGATTGAAAGGATTGGAAAATTACTCATGCCCCATCACCCCGCGTGCGCAAACAAATACCAGGAAACCATAAGCACAACGCCAATCAGCATAGAAAATGCATAATGATAAAGATATCCAGATTGAATTGAACTGACGCGCTGGGCAGTTTCATCTGCCGCACTCGCCACACCGTTGGGACCAAGACCGTCAATTATAGCCTTGTCACCAGTTTTCCATAGTTCGCGCCCTATTTGAAATGCGGGTCGAACGAATATTGCATTATAGAGTTCGTCAAAATACCATTTGTTGTGTACAAACTTGTAAACCGGACGAATGGCGCCCGCCACCATCGCTGGCAGTGTTGGCACAAACATATACATTAGATATGCGGTTGCTATACCCAATGCACCAACCGCAAGCGGTAGATACTTAACCCACATGGGAACGTGGTGTGAATCTTCCAATGCGGTGTGCGTCGGCAGGATAAGTATGGTGTCGGCCCAGAATTCATCCGCGCCCGCACCGATAAACCAGCCGTAACCGGCAATACCGGCAAAGCATGCGCCAAAGGCCAGCACCATCAACGGCACGATCATTGATTTAGGGCTTTCATGAACGTGGGCCATTACGGTTTCATCGGCACGGGCAGGCCCGTGAAATGTCATAATGATAAGCCGCCATGAATAAAACGCGGTCAGGAACGCAGCCAGTATGCCAAGCCAGAAGGCATAGCCACCGACGGCGGTGTGGGCGGCCCATGCGGCCTCTAAAATTGTGTCTTTTGAATAGTATCCGGCAAACGGCCAAATACCGGCCAGCGATAGTGAGCCAATCCACATCAAGGCATAGGTAACCGGGATCATTTTCCAGATGCCACCCATTTTGCGCATGTCTTGTTCATCTGACATGGCGTGAATTACCGAACCCGCCCCAAGGAACAGAAGTGCTTTAAAAAATGCGTGGGTCATAAGGTGGAAAATTGCGGCCGAATACGCCGAAACGCCGATGGCAAAAAACATATAGCCCAACTGCGAACAGGTGGAATAAGCGATTACCCGCTTGATATCGGTTTGGGTGCAGCCAACGGTGGCGGCAAATATGGCTGTCGATGCACCGACTATGGTCACCACCTGCAGCGCAAGTTCTGAATATTCAAACAGCGGCGACATTCTTGCCACCATGAACACACCAGCCGTCACCATGGTTGCGGCATGAATAAGTGCCGATACCGGCGTTGGCCCTTCCATCGCATCGGGCAACCATGTGTGCAGACCCAGTTGCGCCGATTTACCCATGGCCCCAACAAACAACAGCAGGCAAATGACGGTGATGGCGTTAAATTCGCCAGAGAAAATGGATATGTTGACCTCGGTCATTTCACCGGCGCGGGCAAATATCTCGGACAGGT
>DAOWFT010000188.1 GCA_030637845.1 Thalassospiraceae bacterium | reverse complement strand
GGTCGGGTGGCCAACGCCCAACGCCGCAACATGGGCGCAACGCCCGGTTGGCAAAGTTGGGTTGGGTTTGGCTCACCCATAACCATGTGACCTCAATATGCTTTTGCGAAAATTGCGTCCACGGTGGCTGGTTTTCCGGTTATAACGCAAACGCCTTCTTTGCCGTCTTGGTCATAAGGCAGGCAGCGAATGGTAACGGAAAGTTTTTTTAGCTGTTCTTCGCTGCTCGCATCGCCGCACCACTTGGCCCGAACAAAGCCGAGCTTGGACGCGTCTTCGGTATCGAAATATTCCTTGAAGGCAGCAAAATCAGATATCCCGGTTTCAAGGCGAGCATCGCGCAGGCTGGCAGCATCATCAAACAGTTTCCTTTGTATTGCTTCAAGGTGTTCAGGAGCCGCGCCAACAAACACATCCGTATCTTCGGGGGCCTTGGCGTATATATCGGTGCGCCGGGTCACCATGACCGAGCCTTTTTCAAGGTCTTTCGGCCCCAGTTCAACAATCAGGGGAACGCCTTTTTTAATCCAGCCCCAGCGTTTTTCACCGGTGTTGATATCGCGGCTATCCACATGGGCGCGAACCGCTTCGCCGAACACGTTTTCAGCATTAAGGCGTTTTGCCAATTCGGCTGCCGCCGGGTTGACCACCCCAGCGGTTTCTTCGTCGCGGGCTATTGGCAATATTACAATTTGATGCGGGGCGACAGTTGGTGGAACCCGCAAGCCATCGTCATCGCCGTGGGTCATTATGAGCGCACCAATCATGCGGGTCGAAACACCCCACGATGTTGTGTAGACGAATTCTTCCGAGCCGTCTTTTGCCTGATATTTTATGTTTGCGGCCTTGGCAAAGTTCTGACCAAGAAAGTGCGAAGTGCCGGCCTGTAATGCTTTGCCGTCTTGCATAATCGCCTCGATGGTGTGGGTTTCAACCGCACCGGGGAAACGTTCCGATTCTGACTTTTCGCCGGGAATTACCGGAATAGACAACCATTCTTCGGCCAGTTGCCTGTAAACCTCAAGCATGGTTTCGGTCTCGATGCGGGCCTCGGCCTCGGTTGCGTGTGCGGTGTGGCCTTCTTGCCAAAGAAATTCAGAAGTACGCAAAAACATTCTGGGGCGCATTTCCCAACGGACAACGTTGGCCCACTGGTTAATTTTTACCGGCAGGTCACGATAGGAGCGTATCCATCTGGCAAAACTTTCACCAATCATGGCTTCCGATGTTGGGCGAATTACCAATGGGCTTTCAAGCTTGCCCGCGGGCTCGAGCTTGCCGTCTTTTTCTACCAACCGATGGTGGGTGACCACGGCCATTTCCTTGGCAAAGCCTTCCACATGGGTTGCTTCTTTTTCGATTAGTTCGAGCGGAATAAAAATCGGGAAATAACAATTTTCGTGACCGGTTTCACGAATGCGTTGATCGAGCCTGCGCTGCAAACGCTCCCAGATGCCATAGCCCCATGGCTTGATAACCATGCAGCCGCGCACACCTGAATTTTCCGCCATGTCGGCTTCTTTGATTACCTCCTGATACCAAGCGGGAAAATCCTCGGCCCGGGTAATGCGGATGGCTGTTTTTTTAGCGTTTTTGGACATGGTGGTTTGTGGCTTTCTGTTTATCTGGATAGTCAAGGTATCGGGTATAGCCCATATGAAATCAAGGGGGAAAGGAACGTTTTTATGAGCATTTTGTCCGAGCCCGCATCCACATGGTTTGGGGGTCGGAAAATAGGTAAAATATAGCTTTTAAGCCTATCTGGTCATGGACATGGTGTCTCTTATCTAGTATCCATCACGACAATACAGTGGCTTTGAGCCGTAGTCCTTGGGGGGCGCGGCAGCTGAAATATAAGGTATTATTCAGCATTCCCAGCCGTAGTATATTTAATTGGGGGTATTAAAAAAATAGCTTTTCGTGGGGGGAGGCTAAAGGAGCGATTTAAAGATGTTTCCCAAGATTAATGCAGCCAACACCATGCCGACAGACGGCTATGCCGGAACCCTTATCGGACGCGCATGGTTTCCAGGATTAAACCCGGGCCCCTGTGTGGTCGTCATTCGCGAAGATGGCGTTCACAATATTTCAGGCACCATTCCTACAATATCAGAATTGTTGAATGACCCCCGTCCCATTGCAACCGCCATCAAGGCGACCCGCAATTGCGTTAATCTTGGTAGCGTGGACGACGTTCTTGCAAACTCAACCCCCGATACCCGCGATCCATTAAAGCCATACTTCCTTTCCCCCATAGATCTTCAGGCGGTTAAGGCCTGCGGCATGACATATGCAAAAAGCATTTTGCTTCGCGTTATCGAAGAGCACGCAAAAGGGGATGAAAAAAAGGAAAAAGAAATCCGCAAGACTCTTGAGGGCGAAATCGGTGGTGAAATAGCAACCGTTGAACCCGGTTCGGAAGAAGCAAAAGTATTAAAAGAAGCCCTTATCGGCATGGGCCTGTGGTCACAGTACCTAGAGGCCGGCATCGGCCCTTATGTTGAAGTGTTCACCAAGGCCCAGCCGCTTTCCTCTGTTGGTTCAGGTTCTGAAATTGGGATTCATTCTGAATCTAGATGGAGTCATTCTGAACCTGAAGCGGTAATCATCACCAATGCAGAAGGAAGGCCGGTTGGCGCAACCTTGGGCAACGATGTTAACCTTCACGATGTTGAAGAGCTAGGATCGCTTTACCTTAGCCGTGCCAAGGACAACAATGGCTCCTGTGCCGTTGGCCCGTTCATTCGTCTTTTTGACAGTACATTTTCTCTCGAAGACACGGAAAACATGAGTATCACCATAACCATTGAACGCGAAGACGGTTTTATGGTGACCGAAACTTTCTCCACCGCAGAAATGACTCGCGAAATGAGCGAGCTGGTAGGGCAAACCCTGAACCGTAATCATCAGTATCCTGATGGCCTGGCCCTGTTTACCGGTACAATGTATTTCCCGGCACACGCTTCAGCCGGGATAGGCGAGCGCTTTACCCATAAGGTTGGAGATGTTGTAACAATTTCATCGCCCCAATTAGGCAAACTTATTAATCGGGTAAACACCTCGGACAAGTTGCCGCCGTGGAATTTTGGCATTGCCGACCTGATGAACAACCTAGCCCATCGTCACCTGTTCTGATTTATAGCCTGCCTACGCGGGGTATTGGTGGGCGGGCTTTTTTCAACCTATGATTTTGTCTTTATACTGGAAATGCCTGCGGCTTGGCTGGTATAGTGGGCCGGAGTGGGCCGGAGTGGGCCGGAGTGGGAAAGACCTGAAATAAGGTATAAAAAATAATTCCACCGACAAGACAATGGGGATTTTATGACTGGAACGGGATTCAAGCCAAGAACCGCGCTCGCGTTAGTTCTGTTTATGTGCATCGTTGCCTTGGCACCGGCGCACCCACAGGCGCAAAGCGGTGAAAAGAACTTTATTTCCATAGGTACCGGTAGTGTGACCGGGGTTTACTATCCCGCCGGCGGGTCAATATGTCACTTGCTAAATCGTGGCAGGCGCACGCACGGAATTCGCTGCTCTGTGGAAAGCTCGTCCGGTTCAGCTGAAAACATCAAAAACATTCGCGCAAATGAGATTGATTTTGGGGTGGTTCAGTCGGACACTCAATATCAGGCCGTAAACGGCCTTTCCGTATTTGCCGATGACGGCCCCTATGATGACTTGCGTGCTGTGATGTCACTGTATTTTGAATCATTCACGCTCGTTGCCCGCACCGACAGTAATATCAATTCGATTAATGATTTGCCGGGAAAGAGCGTTAATTTAGGTAATCCCGGTTCCGGACAGCGCGGCACAATGGATAGCGTTATGAAAGCCATGGGGTGGACGGAAGATACATTTGCAGAAGTTCACGAATTAAAAGCATCAGAACAATCGCGCGCTCTTTGTGACGGTGTAATTGATGCAATGGTCTACACCGTCGGCCACCCTAATGCATCGATCAAGGAAGCAACCGCCCTTTGCGATAGTATTCTGGCCGAGGTAACCGGGGCGGAAATATCAAAGCTGGTGTCGGATAACCACTATTATTCTTTTGTCACAATTCCCGGCGGCATGTACCGCGGAACCGATTACGACATAAATACATTTGGTGTTGGTGCGACCTTGGTAACCAGTGCCAACATGAGCGAAGAAGTTGTTTATGAGATGGTCAAGTCGGTTTTTGACAATATTGAAACGTTTCGCGAGCTTCATCCCGCTTTTTCAGATGTCGATACGACCAAGATGGCAAGCGAGGGCCTGAGCGCACCTATTCACCCGGGCGCCATCAGGTATTACCGGGAAAAGGGTATCATTAAATAATCACTAGATTTTATTATCAGACCGAAGTCGCACCGTAATAAAGATTAACGGTGTGTTTTGCTTCGGCAAAAAACAACCAGCGTTCAACCGCAACCCCAACAATGGCCGAGATAACCGCAACAACTGCGCTTATGGTGCCCATGGCCCCACTAGAAAGATAAGCCATCAGGCTAAGTGCAAGCGGCATGGCGAAAAGAGTGGCGTAGGAAATAAAGCGCAGCTTGTCTGCGTGTTTGCGGGCAACAATAAATCCCATTTCCTTCATTAGGTAATTTGCCGAATTATGCGGTGGGTCCAATGGTGTGATTTCCGCACCATCAACAGCTATTGCCGAGCTTGGCGTTGCCAGACTTTTACTGGTGGCAATGAAACGCCAGTAAACATATTTGACTATCCATGCCAGAACGACTGCAAAAATAACCATTCCATGAACTGCACGGGCATGTTCATCAAAAATCATAAGCAACGCACTTAACAAAAGAGCGCCGGTCATAATGCTTAGCGTCAAATAGCCCGGTAGCGTCCAGCAATTTGCCCATTGGTGAATGGTTTTAAGTGAACGGTAAATCATGGCGGTAGCAATAACCGTTAGCATTGCCAGCAGCGCACCAACAATTCCCATTACACCCCAAAAGCCCGTGGTGGTTTCAAGAAACACCCAGCCGATACCCAGCAGTCCGGCCGGAATAAAGGTGACAATGGCCAAAACGCCTTCGCGCGAAAGCCAGCTTGAACGCCACTGGCTAATGGCCCGCCATGCGCGCTCGGGATGGCCCAGATGAAATGTTGATGAAAGCAATCCGATGGTTACAAGGCCCAGGGCAATGAATAATCCGCTTAATCCAAACCAGCGATCTTGTGGCAGTATTCCGGCAGCGCCGAAAATACCCATCAACGCCAACAGGCCGTAACCGGCACCGGAGCTGGTGGTAAATAAAATAACTGAAAACGCTGGATGCATAACTCAAACCTTTTTATTTATTGTCTAAATATCTCGCGCTCTATTCCTCGCGAAAAATATAAAGCGCGTTATTTTTCGTCAACTATCGCGAAAGCGTGTTGTCTATCCACGAAAGGAATCCCTTGCGTGGGCTGACTGCTTCTAATTGTTTTTCCGCACCTATATTGGCTGCCTCGACCCGCCTTGCGCGTGGGGGCAGGTAGCTGTTGGTGGGCTTGTAGCCAAGTTCCGGCATCAATGGCCGTCCGGCACGCTCGGCAACAAGCTTCGATACGTTTGAATCCGGATCAGACAAATCACCAAAATGACGCGCACCTGCCGGGCAGGTAAGTACGCAAGCCGGCTGGCGGTCTTCGGGTTCCAGAGTTTTGTTATAAATACGGTCTATGCAAAGGGTGCATTTCTTCATCACCCCTTCGTCTTCGTCGAATTCACGTGCGCCATAAGGGCAAGCCCAGCTGCAAAGTTTGCAACCGATGCATTTATCGGTGTTAACCAGAACAATTCCATCTTCGGCGCGTTTGTAGCTGGCCCCGGTTGGACAGACGGTAACGCAGGCCGCATTTTCACAATGCAGGCACGAACGAGGAAAATTAACCGTTAACCCCGGGTTGGTTTTGCCACGCTTTACCTCAAACGAATGGACGCGGTTGAACCAGACACCATCTGGTTTTTTACCATAGGGGTTCTGGTCGGTTAGTGGCGCCATGTGGCCACCGGTATTCCATTCCTTGCAATTGGTGGCGCAGGCATGACAACCGACGCAGGTATCAAGATCAATTACCAGACCTAGCTTTTTATTGGTTGCTTGGGGGAGGGATGTCATTTCTTTCCCTCCTTTCCGGATTTGAATTCGGAACCATAGCGCAAAATGTCCGGCGCCTTTTTCATGTGTGGCGGTTTTTCGGCTGCATCAAATTGCGGCCAGGTTTCGCCAAATTCTTCCGGGGCGGCTTTTTCAATTTTTACCCGCACGTCAAACCATGCCGCCTGTCCGGTAACCGGATCGGAATTGGAATAGCGGTATCCGTCTTCGCGTGGCGGTAATAGTTCGCTGATAATGTGGTTAAGCAAGAAACCTTTTTTGGCTTCGGGGGCATCTTTATCCAGATTCCACGCGCCGGAGCGTTTACCGATGGCGTTCCATGTCCAAACCGTGTTGCGGTTAACCCCATCCATCAGTTTTACCTGAACCTTTATGCGGTTGTAGGGGCTGGAAACCCAAACCCAGTCATCATCAACGATGCCTTTTTCGGCAGCCATGTCCTTGTTTATGTAAAGACGGTTGCGGTTGGTAATTTGCCTGAGCCAGGCATTTTGCGAACCCCATGAATGATACATATGCATCGGGCGCTGGGTCAGCGCATGCAGTGGATATTCATCCAAATCGGTCATGGTTTCTTCCAGCGGCTGATACCAGATGGGCAGCGGATCGAAATACGTTTTTATGCGCATCCGTTCAGATTCCGGCGGTTGATGATCGCCGTGACCTTCGCCCGCCAGCTTGAACGATTGCAATATTTCCGAATACATATGAAAAACGATTTGGGTTTTGGTGACCACACAACCTAATTCATGTGCCCATTCGAGATAGCCACGGTTGGCCATTTTGTAATAAGTATGCTCGGGCAAAAATTCGTGATGCCAGAAACTTTCGTTTTCAAGATACTTTTCCAGTTGGCTGGGGTTGGCCGGGCCGCGGCAATCCATATGGTCGCCGTCTTCGTCTTCCAGCCGCCAGCCAGCCAGCAGCCCAACACCGGGCTGACGTTCATGGTTTACAATGTAATCGGCGTAGCCACCGGGATATTTCGGTGTGCCGTCATCGTTGACCAGACCGGGAAGCTGCAATCTTGCGCCAAGGTCAAGAAGAACCCCTTGGAACCCGCGAACATCGCGGTCGGGCTCAACAATCGGATACCTGATTGCATCGGCTGCCGAATGCGGCGATGAAATAGGGCGGTCAAGCAGCGAGATGCAGTCAAACCGTTCCAGATATGTGGTATCGGGCAAAACCAAATCGGCATAGGCAACCATTTCCGAATAATAGGCATCGGAATAAATGATGTTGGGTATTTTGTATTCGCCGTTTTCGTCCTTGTCGGTCAGCATCTCAATGGTTTTGGAAGTATTCATGGACGAGTTCCAGCTCATGTTGGCCATGAACAGCAACAGGGTATCAATTTTATATGGATCACCCTTCCACGCGTTATGAATTACCATGTGCATCAGGCCGTGACTGGAAAGCGGGTGTTCCCAGGTGTAGGCCTTGTCGATGCGTACCGCCGAGCCGTCTTCTTTTAACAACAAATCAGCAGGTTCGGTGGGGAAGCCAAGAGCCATACCGGGCAGGTGGGTACCGGGTTTTATGTGGTCAACCTTGCCGGTTGGTTTGTTGGTTGGTGGAATTGGTTTGGGGAACGGTGCCTTGATGCGAAAACCGCCGGGAACTTCAATCGAGCCCAACAACATCTGCAACAGATGGATGGCCCGGCAGGTATGAAAACCGTTTGAATGGGCGGAAATGCCGCGCATGGCATGAAACGAAACCGGGCGGCCAATCATTTTTTCTTGTCTGCGTCCGGCCCAATCAACCCATTTGATGTCGAGCTCGATCTCTTCTTCGAACGCAACATGAGCCAGCTCGGCTGCGGTGCGCTTTATGTCATCGGCCTTAAGACCGCAGGTTTCGGCAACTGCATCGGGGGCGTATTGTTCATCCAGATAACGCTCAGCCATTATCTGAAAACTGGGAACCGCGCTGCGCCCATCGGGCAGCGTATATTCACCTTTTAGCGCCGGGGTTGAGGTTATATCGGTGGATGCTTTTAAGGCTTCGTCTTTGGTGCTCCACACATAAGGATCGCCGTTTTC
>DAOWFT010000187.1 GCA_030637845.1 Thalassospiraceae bacterium | reverse complement strand
TATTTCCGGCCATTCGGTTTCCAACACAATTTATGTTCAAAAACTGCACAATATGCTCAAAGAAAATCCATGGGCCGAAGGCAGGCTTTTGTTTGAAATAACAGAATCGGCCAAGATGGAAGACCTTGAAACAGCTAATAATTTCATTCAGTCGTTGCGTAAAAAACGTTATCACGTTTGCTTGGACGATTTTGGTGCTGGTGCGGCTAGCTTTGGCTATTTGATGAGCCTTGAAGTTGACGTGGTGAAAATCGATGGCCCGGTTGTCAAAGATGCACAAAAAGCCCGTCGTGGTAAGGCATTGCTAGAATCAATGGCAACCTTGTGCAAAAATCTTTCCATAGAAACCATCGCCGAAATGGTTGATAGCAAAGAAGGGCTAAATTTTGTTCGCAAAGCCGGAATTAATTACGCCCAAGGATATTTGTTTGGCGAACCCAACGCCGATATCAAAAAGTTTGATATGGGCAAGTACAAACATTTATTTCCCAAATCTGGCGGCATAAGGGCGCGTAGCGGGTACTAGGTAAACGTCAGTTTGCCTCGATAAGCGTACCGGCACCGTGTTCGGTAAATAGCTCCAGTATCAGCGCATGGGGAACCCGCCCATCAATAATGACAGCCGCTTCGACGCCTTCGTCAATGGCTTTAAGACAGGTTTCGACCTTGGGTATCATTCCGCCCTCGATGGTTCCGTTTTTAATAAGCTTGCGTGCTTCAGATGCAGTTAACTCCGGTATTAATTCGCCAGTTGTATCCAACACACCAACAACATCTGTCAGCATCAATAAACGCTTGGCGTTTATTGCGCCCGCTATGGCGCCAGCTGCGGTATCGGCATTGATGTTAAGGGTTTCGCCTTTTGGCCCTGAACCAATGGGGGCGATAACCGGGGTGATGTCGGATTCTTCAAAATTATCCAAAATATGCGGAGTAATTTCTTTTGGTTCACCAACCAGACCAAGATCTAGAATGCGTTCAATATTTGAATCCGGGTCGCGCATGGTACGCCGTAATTTTTCTGCCTTTATAAGATTACCGTCTTTGCCCGAAAGGCCCACGGCAAATCCGCCTTGGGCATTTATTTGGGAAACAATGTGTTTGTTTATGCTTCCGGCCAAGACCATTTCCACAACGTCAACGGTTTCTTTATCGGTAACCCTGAGACCTTGAATGAATTCGCTTTCGATTTTTAGTTTTTTTAGCATCTCGCCAATTTGCGGGCCGCCACCATGAACCACTACTGGGTTGGCCCCAATTTGGCGCAACAATACCACATCCCGGGCAAAAAGCTTCGCCAGCGCATCATCACCCATGGCATGGCCGCCATATTTAATGACTAGGTTTTCACCCGCATAACGCCGCATATAGGGCAACGCTTCAGACAGGGTCGCTGCCTGTGACAGCCACTCTTCATGGGTTTTGTTAAGCGATGTTTCATTGTCTTTGCTCATGATTTCGGCAAATTACAATATTTTTCCCTGATTAGCTACTAGGAACTATGCTCATTGACTATCTTTGGCGATGCGCCTTATGTCGGCCCTAAGGGCCCCTATGCCTGCCCCTTTGTGTGAGCTGCAAAGATGAATAAATGGATAGGCCGCAATATGGGTGGATAGCTCGGCTGTCGTTTTATTCACAACGCGCGTGCGTTCTTTTTCTTTTATTTTGTCAGCCTTGGTTAGTACCACCTGATAGCTGACCGCGGCAACGTCGAGCATCTTCATAACTTTGCGGTCAACATCCTTGATGCCGTGACGGGCATCTATCAACAGCATTACCCGAACCAGTTGCCTGCGACCTTTTAGATACCCATTTACCATGCTGGTCCACTTGGCAACTTGGTCTTTCGGTGCACGGGCATAGCCATATCCGGGCAAATCACCAATGGTTATGCGGCCCGCCAAATCGAAAAAATTTATTTGCTGGGTACGACCCGGGGTATGTGATGTGCGTGCCAATGCATTGCGGTTGGTCAGCGCATTTATCAGCGATGATTTACCAACATTGGAACGTCCGGCAAAAGCAATTTCGGGAAGTTCTGTCTCGGGTATTTGGTCAAGCCCGGCAGCACCAAGCATGAAAGTACATTCACCAGAAAATAGCACGCGCCCATATTCAACCTCGTCGGGCTGGAACTCTTCTATTGGATTTAGTGCCCCTGATTTGGACTCGTTCATTGAGCATTTCCATTAGCACAGATGTGCCTATCTATTTAACGCCCATGCGTTTCATGATTGTCCATTGTTGGAGTATGGAAAGCGTATTGTTCCATGCCCAATAAATAACCAAACCGGCAGGGAATGGCGCCAAAAGGAAAGTAAAAAAGATAGGCAAGAACATAAAGACCTTGGCCTGTATCGGGTCAGTTGGCTGTGGATTAAGCTTTTGCTGTAGGAACATTGAAATGCCCATCATCAAAGGCCAGATGCCAATCATTAAAAAATCTGGCGGAGTCCACGGTATCAATCCGAACAGATTGAAAAGTGTGGTTGGGTCGGGCGCGGAAAGATCTTGTATCCACCCATAAAATGGCGCATGACGCATTTCGATGGTTACAAACAAAACTTTATAAAGCGCAAAAAATACCGGTATCTGAACAACAATAGGCAGGCAACCAGCCGCAGGGTTTGCACCCTTCTTTTTATAAAGCGCCATCATTTGTTGGTTAAGCTGTGTCTTGTCTTCTTTGTAGCGTTCCTGCAAAATTTTTATTTCCGGCTGCAGTTCACGCATCTTGGCCATGGCTTTATATGATTTGTTGGCCAGTGGGAAAAACACAAGTTTAATCATCACGGTCAGCAACAAAATGCCAAGACCAAAATTACCCAGCGCGCTGTGGAAAAAATTAAGTGCGTAAAAAATCGGTTTGGTCATGAAATAAAACCAGCCGAAATCAACTGCCAAGTCAAAACGGGTAACGTCTTCTTTGTCGGTGTAACGATCAAGCAGTGTTACTTCTTTGGCCCCTGCAAAAAGACGGCTATTGCTGGATGTGGCTCCACCCGGTTGAATAACCATAGAACCGCCAAGAAAATCTGTTTGGTATTTATCGATACCTGCATCGTTACGATGAACAAAACGGGTGTCGACCGGCATTTTTTGGTCGGGCACAAGCGCCGCTAGCCAATATTTATCGGTTATTCCAACCCAGCCACCGGTTGTTGGTGCCTTGGATGCGCCGTCGTCAACCAAATCGCTGTAATCAATTTCGGTCAGGGTTCCATCAAGCACGCCGAGCAGGCCTTCGTGCAAGATAAAGAACCCGGTAACATCCGGTGTTCCCCAGCGTGAAATTAGCGCGTATGGGTTAAGTGTAATTGGCTGACCCGAATTATTTTCTACCGTTTGGGTGACGTTAAACATGAAATCAGAATCAATAGAAATGGTGCGGGTAAATTTAAGACCATTTCCGTTATCCCACGTCAGGGTAACGGGGCTGTTTTCGCTTAAAGTTCTATCGTTTGTCTGCCACGGTGTATCTGCACCGGGCAATTGCCCCGCGCCATAACCTTTGCCGACCCAACCATATTCGGCGAAGTATGATCCAACCTGACCCTTAGGCGAGAAAACACGAACCTTGTTGTCTTCTTCGTGCAGTTTGACGTTGTAATTATTCAAAATCACATCATCCATGCGGCCACCAATTAGTGAAATAGAGCCGCTAATACCTTTTGAATTGATTTTTATGCGCTTGCTTTGGGCCAGCAATTCGTCAACCGAGCTTACACCCGATAGCGCAACAGATGCCTGTCCACCCGGAACCTCAACACCAGATGGTGTTGCACTAGGCGCTGAGACATCGCCGCTCGGGCTTGGTGCGGTGCTTGGTGCGGTGCTTGTTGGGCTTGGCGCCGTTGTTGATGTTGTGGTTGCGACCTCGGGCGGTGTTTCGGGGGATGGGAACATTGCTTCCCAGCCCAGAAGGATAAGTCCGGAAAGGGCTATTGCCATAATCAGGTTGCGGTAATCATGATCCATTATTTTAGTAAACCTTTTCCCCGATGCTCGGCTTTCAAGCGCGAGTTGTTTTCGTTTAATTTGGCGTCACCGTGATTTATTTCTGGCACCGGGTCAATACCGCCCTCGTGCCATGGATGACATTTTGAAATGCGTTTTACAGCAAGCACTCCGCCACGGATACCCCCATGGGTTTTTATAGCTTCTAGCGCATACTGGGAACAGGTCGGATGAAAACGACAACTGGAACCCAGAATGGGCGATATGGTCCACTGATATACCTTTATAAGGCCGCGAAATATGTGAGCAAGAGGGGTCATTTGGCCCTATCCTTTGCAGAGGTGGCCATTGCGGTTCCGGTTTTGCTCAAGGCATTTTTTAAATCTTGTTTCAGCATTTCAAACGGGCGCTTGATTGTGGAATGTCTGCCAATAAGCACATAATCAAATCCTGGCTTGGCAAATGCTGGCATTATTTCATTGGTTAGTGCACGAAGGCGACGTTTGGCCCTATTGCGGGCAACTGCATTTCCCACCTTGCGGCTAACGGTAAATCCTATGCGTAAAATACCATCAGCAACTGAGCTGTTAATTTTTTTGTTTTGTCGAATTTGAAGGACAAGGCCGGGTGCGGCCCATTTTTTACCGGAAGATGCAACCCGAAGAAATTCCGGGCGATGCTTAATACGCATGAGCGCGACTGTCATTTATCCGGAGACCTGGCTATTAGGCAGAAAGGCGCTTACGCCCCTTGGCGCGGCGCGCTGCCAGTATGCGGCGTCCGCCGACTGTGGCCATACGCGCACGGAACCCGTGGCGGCGTTTGCGAATAAGCTTGCTTGGCTGGTATGTACGTTTCACGGGCTTTCTCCGTAGGTAAAATCAGGCTCGGGGTATAAGCCGCTTCAGAGCCCAAGTCAACGGCCCAAGGGCAAGGAAATGACCATTTTTTTGCCGACACTAGCGCTTTTGTCACATTTGGACCATATATTGGGTTGTTATTTGGTTGCCTTAGGAGATAAAAAATATGAATCAGACAAAAAAAACAATAAAAAACAATGGGTTAAATAGATTTATCCCCATACTGGTTATTGCCTCCGGGGCCGGGTTTTTTTTCGCCATGGGCTGGCACCAATACCTTAGTTTTGAAGCCATAGCCGCCAATCGTGAGGCCCTTATGGGATGGGCCGGGGCCAACCCGGTATTGGCCATATCCGCCTATATGGCCGCCTATACGGTGATAGTGGCTCTTTCGCTGCCTGGTGCGGTGTGGATGTCATTGGGGGGTGCGTTTATTTTTGGAACGGCGGTTAACTCCATAGCCGCCGTGTTTGCCGCCACCGTGGGTGCCACAATAATATTTATTGCCACCCGTCACGCTTTTGCCGATTTGGCTCGGGCCAAGGCCGGGAATATGCTTATCAAACTGGAGAAAGGGTTTAATAAAAACGCCTTTAGCTATCTTTTATTCTTGCGCTTGGTCCCAGCGTTTCCGTTTTGGCTGGTAAATATTGTGCCTGCGCTTTTGGGTGTTCGTCTTAGCACCTACGTTATTGCAACATTCTTTGGCATCATTCCCGGCACGGTAGTTTTCTCCAGTGTCGGCGCAGGGCTTGGCCATGTGTTTGATGCG
>DAOWFT010000064.1 GCA_030637845.1 Thalassospiraceae bacterium | reverse complement strand
TAGGTTCCATATGAACCGTTCCTTCTATCTATTTTTCTTTTTTACCCCGGCCTTGTGGTCAATTTTGCACCCCATTGCAACCATTATTTTGGCCTACTTTAGACTTTTAAAAAAAAACCCCAGAACCTGTTACAAAAATGCACCATTGCGCCAGACATAAAGAGCGCCTCTACACTGCGCCAAACCTAGAGTGCGTCATGAACAGCCATTGCCGCCATGTTAACGATGTCTGAAACCGTGGCTCCCATGGGCACAATTTGTACCGGGCGCGGCAGTCCAACCAGCAGTGGGCCAATAACCGTGCCGCTGCCCAATTGTTGCATTAGCCCCGGGGCGACCGATGCCGCATTTAGGCTAGGCATTACTAAAATATTGGCAGCACCGGAAAGTCGGGTAAATGGATAGGCGCGTTTTTGTAGCTCAAAATCAAGCGCTACTTCTACGCTCATCTCGCCTTCGTATTCGAATGCTGCTTCCATTTCATCAAGTATCCTGACCGCGCCACGCATTGCTTCGGTGCGTTCGGGCATGGGATTGCCAAAGTTTGAAAATGATATAAGGGCAACCCGGGGGTCTTGTCCCATGCGCCTTACTTGTGCCGCTGATTGCACGGCAATTTGTGCCAGTTCCTGAGCGTTAGGCATTACGTGAACCGCGGTGTCTGCCATAAACACCGTGTGCCCTTCTGCGACCAGCATGGTTAGGCCAAATAATAATTCACCATCCAGCGGATCCATCACTTTCGATACATCGGTCAGGGCCACATTATAGTTGCGGGTTAGTCCGGTTACCATTGCATCGGCATCGCCTTGGGCAACCATTGATGCGGCAAACACATTGCGGTTCTGGTTGACCAGACGCTGGCAATCACGAAATAAAAGCCCGTTACGCTGTTGGCGTTCATAAAGCATATCGGTATAGCGTTCATCGGCGTCCGATAATTTTGCGTTTGTTATCTCAACCCCATCAATAATAGGCAGACCAAGCTCGCGTAATTTGTCATGAATTTCATTTTCGCGACCCACTAAAATAGGATAACCGTAACCGGCGTTAAAAAATGCAACCGCCGCACGGATGGATTTTTCTTCTTCGCCTTCGGCAAAAACAACCTTGCGCGGATGCAGGGTTACATTTTCAAATATGGCCTGTAGTGATGGCGCGGTTGGGTCAAGCCGGGCCGAAAGTTCGTTTTTATATGCCGACATATCAATTATCGGTCTTTGCGCCACGCCGGAATTCATGGCTGCCATTGCTACTGCGGGCGGTACAAACGAAATAAGCCTGGGGTCAAACGGGGCCGGAATTATGTATTCCGAGCCATAGCGCAGGTGCTTGTCGGAATAGGCCATGTCAACTTCGTCGGGCACATCTTCACGCGCCAGCTCGGCAATGGCGGTTGCCGCGGCCACTTTCATTTCTTCATTAATGGTGGTGGCGCGAACGTCCAGAGCGCCGCGAAAAATATAGGGGAAGCCCAAAACATTATTTACCTGATTGGGATAATCCGAACGCCCGGTGGCAATTATGGCGTCAGAGCGCACTGCCTTTACGTCATCGGGGGTTATTTCCGGGTCGGGGTTGGCCATGGCAAAAATAATCGGTTTGTCGGCCATGGAGGCCACCATGTCTTGTGAAACCGCATCTTTGACCGACAGGCCTAAAAATACATCGGCGCCACGCATGGCATCATCCAATGTGCGGGCATCGCTAACAACCGCGTGGGCTGATTTCCACTGGTTCATACCTTCGCTACGGCCTTGATAAATTACGCCTTTGCTATCGCACATGATTACATTTTCATGCTTTACGCCCATCGCTTTTATTAATTCGACACAGGCAATGGAGGCGGCGCCGGCACCATTGGCAACGATTTTTATTTCAGATAAATCCCGCCCGGTCAGGTGGCACGCGTTTATAAGCCCGGCCGCGGTAATTATGGCGGTGCCGTGCTGGTCGTCGTGAAAAACCGGAATGTCCATTAATTCGCGCAGGCGTTGCTCGATAATAAAGCATTCGGGTGCTGCTATGTCTTCAAGGTTAATCCCGCCAAAGCTGGGGCCAAGATAGCGAACGGCGTTTATAAATTCGTCCACATCGGTGGTGTCTACTTCGATGTCTATTCCATCAATATCGGCAAAGCGTTTAAATAACACCGCCTTGCCCTCCATCACCGGCTTTGATGCCTGCGCCCCAAGATTGCCAAGCCCCAGTACCGCGGTGCCGTTGGAAATAACCGCGACCAAGTTGCCCTTGGCGGTATAGTCATAAGCCAGGGTTTTATCGCGCTCTATCTCAAGGCAAGGTGCGGCAACGCCGGGGGAATAGGCCAGCGACAGGTCGCGCTGGCTGGTCAGTGGCTTGGTCGCGCGAATTTCTATTTTGCCGGGGCGCCCATTTGCGTGAAATGCCAGCGCTTCTTGATCGGTGACTTTGCTTTTTTTATTGCTCATTTGGGGGGAGGCTCTTTTTTATATAATTTTAAGGGATGTTTAAGGTGAACTTAGTGCCCAATGACCCGTAGGCCAAGGCGATTATTGAGGTCATCATTAAGATGGTTGACCTTGCCCTTAGGGGAAGCCCGATTATCTTGTTCATGAATACATATCAACGACTATTCGGAACCGGCCCCAGGGGCCTTTTATTGGGTCTGACCATGCTTTACGGCGCATGGTGGCTTGAAAAAACCTATGATCTAGGCCCTTTTCATGGCTCGCCATTAATTGGTTGGGCGGCACTTATAGCTGGCTCCATTATTACGGCGGTAATTCTCATTTGGGCGGTTCGCTCGCTGCCCCCGTCTGAGCGCGGCAGGAAACTGGCGAGCAATGGCGCGTTCAAATATTTTCGCCATCCACTTTATGCGGCGTTTCTTCTCGGCTTTGGCCCGGGGCTGGTTATTTATCTTGATGGTTGGTTTTACATTTTAAGCTTGGTTTTACAGTTTCCCCTGTGGCATTGGAACATAAGGGCCGAAGAACGACTGATGACATCGGCATTCCCCGGCGAATATGAGCAATATTGCCTACGTACCGGACGATTTTTCCCTAAACTTTGGTAGTAAAACCGCACTAGTATGGCCTTATGGCAAAAATAAAAAATCCCCGCAAAATAATTGACCGCAAACGCCTGACAGGTGCGCTCGAAAGCACCATAACCGCCGCCCCCGCTGGCGAAGCCGAACCGGATACACGGCTAAAGATTTTGGCCGTATTCAAGGGCGTGCTTGAAAAAGGCCGGATCGAAATAAGGCGGCGGTTTGAAGCGGGCGAAGATGACGGCGCCCAGACCTATAAAAACGGCGCGCATCTGTTGGATCAACTGGTTGTCAGCCTGCATGAATTTGCCGCTACCAATGCGCTGGGGGTTCCCGGCAAAAAAAACGAAAATCAACAAATGTCGATTGTTGCCTCGGGCGGATATGGCCGGGCCGAAATTGCCCCGCATTCCGATATTGATTTGATGTTTTTGTTTAAACGCAAACCGACCCGGTTTGAAGAAAAGCTGGTTGAATGGATGCTGTATATGCTGTGGGACCTTGGCCTCAAGGTCGGCCATTCCACCCGTTCGTTGAATGAGGCCATAAAAACCTCCAAAGAAGACCACACCATTCGCACCAGCCTGCTTGATGCCAGACTGGTGTCCGGTTCGGAAGAATTATTCAAGGTATTTAACGAACGTTTCGCCCGCGAGATGTTATCCGCCAATCAAATGGATTTTGTAAAAGCAAAGCTTGATGAACGCGACAACCGCCATGACCGCATGGGCGATAGCCGCTATGTGTTGGAACCCAACATCAAGGAAGGCAAAGGCGGTTTGCGTGATTTACAAACCCTTTATTGGATAGCCAAGGCAATTTACCGGATCAAGGATGTTTCCGAGCTTGTGCCCTTGGGTGTTTTTGATGCAACGGACGTAAGGCGTTTTATGAAAGCGCAGGATTTTTTATGGGCGGTTCGTTGCCATCTGCATTTTTCAGCCAACCGGGCCGAAGAAATTCTCAGCTTTAATGTGCAGGGTGATTTG
>DAOWFT010000006.1 GCA_030637845.1 Thalassospiraceae bacterium | reverse complement strand
CATGGATGATGGCAGCATAAAATATGTAGAAAGCCTGGGCGAGCCTGAATATGGCGAAAATGGATCACCGCTTCGTATGTCCGGCACCATTCACGACACCACTAAAGAGCATGAAATTCAGCAACGCTTGATTGCAGCCAAGGAAGAAGCAGAGAGGGCAAACCACGCCAAGTCTGAATTTTTGTCTTCCATGAGCCATGAATTACGCACCCCGCTAAATGGTATTCTTGGTTTTACACAGTTACTACAGCTTGACCCATCGGCCCCGCTGAGCGACGGGCAAAAAGACAGCACCAATCAGGTTATTAAAAGCGGGCAGCATCTTCTCGACCTAATAGATCAGGTTTTGGAATTGGCACAGATTGAGGCTGGAAATCTCAGCGTCAGCCTTGAACCGGTGCCCATGTGCGACCTTATGGACGAATGCATTAACATGATTAGCTCCGTGGCTGAAAAACGAGCAATCACCGTTAACATTAAAAATAATTGCCCCGATGTAGAGGCAATGGGGGATCGCACACGCATTAGACAGGTAATTTTGAACCTTCTTTCCAATGCGGTGAAATACAATAACGAAGGCGGCTCTATTTCAATTCTTGGCCGGATAGTTGATCGTGCAGATGATAATAAAAATATTCATATCGCAATTTCCGATACCGGTCCGGGCATACCCAAAGAGAAACAATCTGGAGTATTTGAGCCGTTCAATCGGCTCGGCCATGAATCATCGGAAATAGAAGGTACCGGCATTGGGCTTGTTATCACCCGGGAGCTATTGCTCATGATGGGTGGCAATATTGGTTTTGAGAGTGAGGTTGGAAAGGGAAGTACGTTCTGGATCGAAATACCGCTTGTCAGCGCACAAACCGAAGAAAATAAAGAAGAAAATAAAGAAGAAAATAAAAATGAGAATAAAAAACAAGCTGGAGACAATATACTGGATAGCGCTATTGGTTCCAAAAAACATAGCTATACGGTTCTTTATGTAGAAGACAACCCGGCCAACCTGAAATTGATGGAAAAGATTTTTGAAAGGGTTCCCAATATTGATTTGATTTCTGCCAACACCGGTGAAATTGGAATTGAGATGGCAATAGCTGAAATACCGGATGCTATTTTAATGGATATAAACCTTCCCGGCATTAACGGAATGGAGGCAACGGCCGAGTTAAAAAAACTTGATGAAACCAAAAATATTCCAGTGATTGCCGTTACCGCTGCGGCGATGACGCACGAGGTGGAGGAGGGTAGGGATGCTGGATTTTATACGTATCTAACCAAGCCGATAAAAATCATGGAATTGATAGAGCTGTTAAAAACAATATTGCCTGATGAATAATTCTTTATCAGGCAAGCAGCCTTACCACCCACTGGTGGATTGCGTTTCCGGGATCTTCATAAATTAGCTTTGTGGTAATAACCAATGATATGGCCACCAATAGCGGGCGTATAATGCCTGCTCCGTGTTTCATCGCGGTGTTGGCACCGATGCGGGCACCCAAAAGCTGACCCAGCGCCATGACAGCCGCCGGTAGCCATAAAACATGACCGGCGAAAGCAAAAAATACAAACGAAGTAAAATTGGATGTGAAATTAACCACCTTGGTGTGGGCGGTGGCTTTTAGCATGTTGAACCCGAGCACGGCAACGAAGGCTAGCGCCCATAGCGATCCGGTGCCGGGGCCGAAAAATCCATCATAAAACCCAATACCAAGGCCAAATATGGCGTAAAATGGTGTTTGCTCCATCAGGTGGTGGCGGTCAACATGGCCCACGCGCGGGCCGAATGCAAAATAAAGTGCTGTTGCGATAAGCATGAACGGGATGATGCTCATCATTAGGTTTGCATCCAACACCTGCACCAAAAGCGTGCCCACGGCGGCGCCAATGAAGGTAAATGCAATGGCCAGCTTCATATCCGAAAGATTGACGTGGCCTTTACGGGCGTAGGTTAGCGCGGCGGTTAACGAGCCAAACATGGCCTGCGCCTTGTTGGTGGCCAGCGCACTTACCGGTGGCATTCCCGTTGCCAATAGTGCGGGAACGGAAATAAGCCCGCCACCGCCGGCAATTGAATCAACAAACCCGCCCGCCAGTCCGGCCAGAAAAAGCAGGAACAAAATCTCAGCCGATAATGCTTCCATGAAATTGCTGCCTTAAATGGTCGCGTTATTCTGCCGCATCGACCTTGTTGGTGTTTTTTTGGTAAATCTCGCCACCGCTATTGCGGAATTTTTCGCTCATTTCGTTCATGCCTTTTTGCGCCACTTCCTTGACCTCGTGGCTGATTTTCATGGAGCAGAACTTTGGCCCACACATGGAACAAAAATGCGCTTTTTTGGCACCCTCGGCGGGCAGGGTTTCATCATGATATTTAAGCGCGGTTTCCGGATCCAGCCCAATATGGAACTGATCACGCCAGCGAAAATCAAATCTGGCCCGGCTCATGGCATCGTCACGGATGGCGCTACCCGGATGGCCCTTGGCCAAATCGGCCGCATGGGCGGCTAGTTTATAGGTAATAACCCCAACCTTTACGTCGTCACGTCCGGGCAGGCCCAAATGTTCTTTCGGTGTAACGTAGCAAAGCATGGCACAGCCGTACCAGCCGATCATCGCCGCACCGATGGCCGATGTAATATGATCGTAGCCCGGTGCAATGTCGGTTACCAAGGGGCCTAAGGTATAAAACGGGGCTTCACCGCAGGCTTCCAATTGGCGCTCCATGTTTTCTTTTATTTTGTGCATGGGTACATGGCCGGGGCCTTCGATAAATGTTTGCACGTCTTTTTCAAAGGCAATTTTTTGCAATTCACCCAGGGTATCAAGCTCGGCAAACTGGGCTTCATCATTGGCGTCGGCGATGCTGCCCGGGCGCAGTCCATCACCCAACGAAAGCGCCACATCATACTGGGCGCAGATGTCGCAAATCTCGGCAAAGTGGGTGTAGAGGAAATTTTCCTCATGATAGGTCAGGCACCATTTGGCCAAAATTGAGCCACCCCTGGAAACGATCCCGGTAGTCCGGTTCGCGGTCAGCGGAATATGGGCAAGGCGCACCCCGGCATGAATGGTCCAATAATCAACCCCTTGTTCGGCCTGTTCTATTAATGTGTCGCGGAACACTTCCCATGTCAGGTCTTCGGCAATGCCGTTTACTTTTTCCAGCGCCTGATAAATCGGCACGGTGCCGATGGGGACCGGGCTGTTTCTGATAAGCCATTCGCGAATGTCGTGGATGTCGGTTCCGGTGGAAAGATCCATAACCGTATCGGCACCCCAGCGGATTGACCAAACCATCTTGTCGACCTCTTCACCAACAGATGAGGTAATGGCCGAATTGCCGATGTTGGCGTTTATTTTGGTCAAAAAATTACGCCCGATAATCATCGGTTCGGATTCCGGATGGTTGATATTGGTCGGCATTACCGCACGGCCACGGGCAATTTCCGAACGCACGAATTCAGCCGTTACAAAATCGGGAACCTCGGCGCCAAAATCTTCACCGTCGCGGGCTTTGCCGGTTGCCTCGATGCGGCCCTCGTTTTCGCGAATGGCGACATATTCCATTTCCGGGGTAACGATGCCGCGCTTGGCATAGGCCAGCTGGCTTACCGCATTGGTGCTGGCGCGCAGCGGGCGGCGGCTACCTAACTGGAACTGCTTAACGGTTGAAGTTTCGTTTGCCTTAAGGCCGTTGTCTTCGGGCTTTGTCTCGCGACCCTCGTACACCTCCACATCACCGCGTCCTTCAATCCATTCCTTGCGCACCGGCGCTAGCCCGGCATCAATGTTGATTTTGCAATCGGCATCGGTATAAGGCCCGGAGCAATCATAAACCCGCAGCGCGGGTTCGCCCGATCCGGCCTCCATATCTATTTGGCGCATGGGCACACGGACCGAGGCATCGGCGCGGCTATCCATATAAATCTTTTTCGATCCCGGTATGGGGCCGGTGGTGACATTAAATTGGGCGTTAAATTGGGCGTTGTCTTTGGGGGCCATGGTGGCTGCTCCTAAAAAAATTGCTAGGCGACGCCAAACGGGGAGGGGGGATATATAAAAAGTTCCCGTCCCTACGCCGGCATCACCCGGATCAGGTTCGAAGGGTGCTTCTCAGGCCTTGAAATATGGCCGCCCCTCGGAACGTCTGGAGTCTGCTCTTTCAAAAAGTTTGCGTCAAGATTGAGTTAAAGATTCTTTGGCAAGAACCGCAACAAAAAATCCATCGCTGCCGTGGGCAGCCGGGCTAAGGCGCAGATAAGGCCCGGAAATTAACTGGGCTGGGGGGCTGGTTTTGGGCATGGCTTCGGCCCATGCATCCTGCCAGTTCATGGCCGTATATTCGCTGTGGGTTTTTAGAAACTTTTCCACCCGGGCTTCGTTTTCATCGGGCAGTAAAGAACAGGTAGCATAAACCAGCCTGCCGCCCGGTTTTACCATATCTGCCACGCGTTCTAAAATGCCGTCCTGAATGGTGGTTAATTCAGCTACCCGTTCTTTGGTGATGCGATTTTTTTGTTCGGGATGCCTGCGCCAGGTTCCGGTTCCGCTGCATGGTGCATCCACCAGCACCCGGTCAAAGGTTTCGTTATTTTCTTTTTCCCAGGCGTTGTCATCGACAATTATGTGACGCTCCACCAGCGCACTTAGCTTCGCCCGGTCCAGCCTGCGGTCCATGCGTTTAAGGCGGGAATCTTCGGTATCGCAGGCAACCAAACGGCTTTTGTTTTCTTTTGAGCCACCTTGCAGACCAAGGTGGTCTGCCAGCGCCAACGTTTTGCCACCGGCACCAGCGCAATAATCGCAAACCGCCATTCCGGCCTTGGCCCCGGTTAGAAACGAAAGTATTTGTGAGCCTGCGT
>DAOWFT010000152.1 GCA_030637845.1 Thalassospiraceae bacterium | reverse complement strand
TCGGAGACTGCGCGCAGGTATGTTCTGCGGTTGGCGGGGTCTTCGGGCGAAGTAATCGGGCCAACTTCATGGCGAATGGCATTGGTTAGCTGGGTTGCGTTAATACGCACATGGGTTTGGGCAAAGGCCAATCCAAAATTAGCCATTTCAGCCCTAAGCACCGCAAACATAGTAGATGTCTTATTGCCCTTTTTGGTTTCAATGCCCAAAATATCAATAATTTCTGCCAGCGATACCAGTCGCTGCTCGGTACCTTCAACCAAGGTGCGGGAAAAATTACCTACACCATCAGTGCTAACCGGGTCAGCATTAAGACGGTCCATGTCGGCTGTCACAAGCTCGATTTGGGTTTTAAGTATTTTGCTGACCTTATTTATGCTTTCGCTTGAACCGGCATCACCACCACAGGCAGGCAAGATTTCTGCAATGCTTTGCAGATAATCTTCCAGGGCAAGTTTTTCCAAAGACATGCGTGCATTTAAACTATCTGACCAGCCAATATCGGAACGTCCATCAAGGTCATAACCAACCCAGCTGGCAACCGTAAGCAGCTTTGGTTTTAGGCTCTGCCAATCATTTGGATAAAGTTCAGCCGCAACATTAAAAGCAACCCGATAAACGCTTCTGACGGCACGGCGAATATTGGTTATGGCCATGAGCGCAAATTTCTGCTCATCAGCCAATGTAATTGCACCGCCACCGCCTTGTGCGTTTTCGGATATGCTTTTGGCCAGCGACAAAATATCCTTTTCAGAAAGATTGCCGCCTTCATTGTCGCACCCAGTTGCAAGCGCGGCCAAGGTGGTGGTTAGCTCTTGAGAAATTGAAAAAGTCGGATGTGCGGTTATTACAATGCCAAAGGCTTCGCGTTCTATTTTTGTTTTAAATTCATCAAATGGAATTATTTTTCCATTTTCATCACTGGCCATCTTTTTAAATAAGACTGCCAAATGTTTTTTGTTTTCTTTGGGTGTGCATTCGCCGACATATTCGCGCAGTTTGCGGGCACGATAAAAAAATGCGTCCATGGTCAAAAGGCGGATAAGTTCTTCCAGCCCGGTGAAATCAACCCGGCCCTCTTGCACCATGCTGGAAACATAAAGTGCCAATCTACGCACTGGCGATTGCAGGTGGTTTTCCTCAGCCTCTTGCCCAAAGCCTTCCAATGCCGATGTCAGCTCGTCTCTGAGCTTACAGGCGTTGGGCAGAAGAGTCTTTTCGGCACCGAGAAAGTCTGCGGGCGAAACGGCGTCCGTTTTTGGCATTTTATTTCCTAAAGACACTGGTCCTAGAGACATTCGTCCTAAAGACATCTAAAGACATGGGCGGGGAGGATCAAATCTCACGCCCGGTTTGTAATATATCCCGGCCCATTTTGCAATCGGGACGGGCAGGACAGACGGGACGGATAGCGGATATGGGCCTTATTTTGTGCTGATATCGGCTATAAAGCGGGAGAACACCTCTTCGGTGGCTTTTTCCACCGCCGTTATTACCGAACCAACTGAATGATTTTTGGCTTCTACCCTGGATTCGTATTCGTTCAGCACCATAAGCTCGCCGTCGGAATTACGCCTGAGGCCAATTTCAAACGAGGCCACACCCACATATTTAGAACCGGTATAAATCTCCAGACGCTTTATGCGACCAAGTACCGAATAATCGGACGAGACCCTCATTTCCGGCGTTACCACCCGTTCGGCCACCCCGGCGGCACGCATGTAGCTGACCAGGGCATCCTTGATAAGGGTGGGTGGAGATTCGATCCAGAAATGATAATTAAATTCGCTAACCGAATTTGGATTGCTGGCGCTGCTGTAAAGAATGGGACGGTTGGAAACCGATCCATCGGCAACAAAGCGTGCCACTTCGATGGTTGCGCCTTTTAACATTGTGCCCTGCTGAATGGATGTTGGCTTTGGGGTGATGCGATAAAAATTATCCTGCGGAACCGTTGGTGCGGTTGAGCATGCGGTTAGGGCAAGCATTGCTGCCGTCACAACCATCGCCGATATAATTTTTTTCATTTCCCACCTCTTTTATTTATGGCCCTTTTCTAGAGCGCTATTGAACTTATGCCACTAATCACCCAGGCCTTTTTTAGTGGGCGATGCTCCGGAAAGAAGAAGGCCCGGGTTTTGACGTATTTCCCGACTAAACTCGAACATATTGCGGGCGGTTCCCTCAAGGTTCTGATTTACCGCATCAACGTGACGGGCAAGCGAGTCTGCAACATGTTTCAGGTCAGCTATTGATTGGCGCACCTGATCGCGGTTTTCGCCAACCATGCTCCCGGTGGTATCCAATAATTTATCAAGTTTGGCTTGGGTGTCGCCCAGATCCTTTGCCAAAACAGCAAAGCTTGCCGTGCCTTCGTCGATATTTTTTGCAATCCGTGGCGCGCGTTCGGAAAGATCGTCCGCTAAAGCCGCGAATTTTTTAATCATGCGTTCGCCGTCTTCTTCCAGCAACACACCAACGGTATCAACGGTTGCTGCAAACGAATCAGCTGTACGGTTTATGGTCGCCAAAAGTGGGCGGATATCATTTTCCGCTATGTTTGATACCTCGCCTGCCATGTCCGACATAACAGAAAACAAATCAGCCGCTTCGCGCCCTGCTACCTGAGCGCCGGGTTTTAACGCGGTCTGAGAGCGCCCGGCATCTATGTTGATGCTAATAGCAGACAACAGACCCGAAGACCCGATGCGCGCTACGCTGTCGCTTGGTATTTGCCAACCTTCGGTTACTTCATAATTAACCCTGAACTTCATTGCCCCGCCTTCAACTACGGGGATAACTTCTTCGACCTGTCCAACGGGGTAGCCTTCGTAGAAAACCTGGGTGCCGAACTTAACCCCGGTTACATTTTTATATATGGAGAAATATTTATCCGTGGCACCAGTTCGCCCGGTAAGTGTTGCCACCGCAATAACAACACCAACCAGCGCGACAATAACAAACGCACCGACAGCAACGTAATTCATTTTTGGCGTATTCATGCCATACCCCCTTTTACTTCTTCCCCAGTAAGTCTCTGCATATATTCATCCGGGTCAATGGTTTGATCCTCGGAACGCCGGTTTAACAGGTTTTGTATGCGCTCAGACGGGTGATTTCTTATTTCCTCGACCGTGCCTTGAAACAGAATATCACCCCCGTCCAGCATGGTTATTCTGTCTGCAATTTTGAACGCGCTTTCCAGTTCATGGGTAACCACAACGATTGTCATGCCCATGGCTTCGCGCAATGTAAGTATCAAATCATCAAGCGCCGATGATACAACCGGGTCAAGACCGGCTGACGGCTCATCAAAAAACAGTATTTTTGGATCCATAATAATTGCCCGGGCGACTGCTGCGCGTTTTACCATTCCGCCCGAAAGTTCCGACGGCATAAGGTCTTCAAAGCCTGCCAGGCTTACGACTTCGAGCTTCATTCGCGCCATGATTTCCATGGTTTTGCGATCCAGCTTTGTATGTTCGTAAAGCGGCAGCATTATATTTTCGCCAACCGTCATCGAGCTAAACAATGCACCGCCCTGAAAGGCCACACCCAATTTTTTGCGGATATTAAAAAAATCTTTTTTTGAAATTTTTCCAATGTCATGGCCAAGGATACTTATTGTCCCCGACGTTTGTTTTTCCAGCGCCATCAGATAACGCAACAAGGTTGATTTGCCCGAGCCGGAACCGCCCATGATGACCATTATCTCACCCTCGGCAATATCAAGGCTTATGCTGTTGAGTATCTTGCGGGTTCCGTAATGGGTTACCAGGTCACGGACCTCAATTACGTTTGCGGCTGCGTCTGTTGGAGAGCTTTCTGTTTTTTGTTCAGCCATTACCCCCCCCGATCTAACGCGTAACCATAAATGCAAAGAGCATATCGGTAATCACCAGCGCCGAAATGCACTGAACAACTGCGCGGGTCGTAGCCTTGCCGACACCTTCGGCCCCGCCCTTTACCATAAAGCCATTCAGTACCCCGATAAGCGCTATCAGCACGGCAAAAATAACGCTTTTACCAAGGCCGTGCATAAGGTCATCAACCGACAGAATTTCAATAGTTTGGTCGATGTATGCAGCCATGGAAATATCCAGCGCAATTCCAACATAGACACCCGCCGCCCACAGCCCGATTATGTCGCCAAAAAATGTAAGCGCCGGAACCATAATCAGACAAGCCAGCAACGCCGGCACAACAAGGAAGCGAACGGGGTTAATCCCCATAACCTCAAGCGCATCAATTTCCTGACTTATTTTCATTGTCCCAAGGCGCGCGGCCAGGGCCGAGCCGGTTCTGCCGGCGACCAAAATACCCGTGATTAGCGGGCCAAATTCACGCACCATGGAAAACGCAATTCCAACAACCACCCGGCTTTCGGCGCCAAAAATCTTTAGGGTATAAATCCCCTGTATCGCCAACATTATGCCAATGGTGCCGGCCATCATGCCAACTATGGGCAATGCACGAATTCCAATTTCCATCATTTCAGCAAATATGGATGCAATTCGTACCGGCTGTTTCAGGCTTGGGCCCATGACAAGCCAATACACGCTATCTGACATCATTACGCCATAGCGACCAACTTCTTCGAGCACGCCTACCGCGGAGCGCCCCATTCGCTCAAAAAATCTTGCCGCTGGTTTTTGTTGTGCATCGTTCGACATGGTTTTTGACTTGCTACCTATCCATTACTTTCCGTTGCTCGAAAGAGCATCTTCAAGGGTTTCATGGATGATAAACACCCCATCGAGGCGGGCCAACTTAAGAACCCGCATCGGTGCATCGCCAAGGGCTGCCAAAGAAAATTCCAAATTCTTGGATCGTGCGGTCTGAAAGGCTTCGACCAGCGATGCCACCCCGGAACTATCTATATAGCCGACCCCGGACATTTCCACGACTAGCGGCTTTTTGTTTGATATGCATTCGAGCAATTCATCCCTTAACTTGGGTGAGGTCTGTAAATCAACCTCGCCTTCAAGTGCCAGAACGTTAACTCCGTCTTTTTCTGAAATAACAATTTCCATTTTTTTTCCCGAGCACCAGTCTTATTACCTTGCTTCCCTCAGTCTTATCCTATTTCAATGACTTGCTTAGCACCAGAAGGTTTCCCCTGTTATCTTTATGGCCATCTTCGGGAACCTTGAATTCAACCTTGTCCATGACCTCATTTATAAAGTGCGTGCCCAATCCGCCCGGGCGTACATCATCCAATTCCCTAGGGTGGACCTTATCCGGATCAATCCTTGGGGCAAAATCACGAATGCCTATTATAAGTATTTGTTGGCCACTAGAGACACTTATGATCATTTCATTTTTATTTTTTTCAGGTTTTATTCCGGCATATGCGTGCCTGATAACATTTTGACAGGCCTCATCCACGCAAAGCACTATATCTTGCACCGTATCCTTGCCTAAACCACAAGAGGCCACGGCGCCTTCCACCACCCGGCGCACTATTTTCAGGCTTTCGGGCCGGGCCGGAACCGATATCTTCGCTATTTCCTCATTCCCGGGCCCGTGCCCATGCCTATGTCCATAAATGACGTCTGTTTCTGCCCGGTTTTTCCCTTGAACTTTGTTGGCGGTGCGCTCCTTGAAAGCGGCGCCATCGTCCACAACCAAGATGGTTACATCATCGCGAAGAAGTTCCGATCCTTCCTTCAGGTGCGTGGCGACACCATTAATGCGCTCAGCCGGAAGCAGTTCCTTGCCTTTTTTAATAAGATTGTTAAATCCTTCGGCACCCAACTCCTCTTCGCCGATGTAGCCTTCGGTAACCCCATCGGTGAAAATGTAAAAAGCCCCACCCTCAAGATTAATTGTGGTCTCGACCGGCGTTTTACCCATTCCTATATCCGGCAAAACGCCAACCGGTGGCATTGATGCTTCGAAATCATCAACGCTTCCGTCGGGATGGTGAAGAAGTGGCGGTTCGTGCCCGGCGTTGGCAAAACGAACCGTTCCCGTTTCCGGGTCATAAACACCAACCAGCATTGTTACAAACATACCGCGAGTCGCAGTTTCATTTATTTCAGCATTTATTTTTGCAATCAAAATGCCGGGATATGGGGTTTCTTTTCCCAGACACCTGAACAGGCTAGCGGTTTTGGCCATCAACAATGCGGCGTTCATACCCTTGCCCGAAACATCGGCCAATGTGAAACAAGTGCGGCCATCATCAAGAACAAAAAAATCAAAAAAATCACCGGACACAACCCTTGCCGGCAGGTTTACCCCGGCAACCGGGCTATCCGGTTCACCGTCCGCAGGCAGCAAGCTTTTCTGGATTTCCGCCGCCAGTTCCAATTCGCGACGCATTTTTTCTTTTTCAACCAACTCGGCTGCCATGCGGGCATTTAAAATGGCAAGGCTTGCAGATGCTGCCAGCGTTTCAAGTAGCTTGAGATCTTCAACCGTAAAAAGATTGTCCCCACCCTTTTTGTTGACCATTTCTATGGCGCCAATTTTTTCATCCTTAACCGCAAGCGGGGCGCACAGAATAGAGCGGGTTGTAAATCCGCTTTCTTTGTCAATCTCAATATTAAAGTTTGGGTCTTTTGTAACGTCGCGCACTATCTCTGCACAGTTTGAATTTACCGCACGCCCAACAATGCCGTCGTCTGCATCTATTGTAAGCCCGGCTATATCAACCGGGCCAAAGCTGGCATTGCAAACCAGCTTGGTCCCCTCGTCATTGAGCGGCCCATCCAGCAGAAAAAGTGCGCCGCCTTCGGCTTCAAGCGTAAGGGCGATGCGCTCGAGGCCCGTTTTGAAAACAGAGCCAATATCGCCAGAATCAGCAAAATTCCGGCCCATATCTGCCAAAAGATCAAGCTGGCCAGTATTTTCATTGTGGGCCGACAAGCGATTCTCCCCATTTAGATTGTAATAAATCTATTATTTACCCGTAACTGTATAGATGCAAAAAACATAATATAAACAAAGTGATATTAAATAAATTAGACTATATTCGTAAATAAAAACAACGACACACGCAACGATCCTCCTGCTATTCAACAAGAAAAGCTGTTAGTTAGCACAATTCTAATTAGCAGCAACTGTTGATACATGGCCAAAAACCCCCTGTTTCACTGGTGTTACGGGGGATAACAAGATTGACACTTGCTCGGCGACATAATATTGAAGGTGCAGCATTGACTTTAGTCAATATGAGTTAGTGCTATTTTTTTGCCGCTACGGGTAAATCTCGTTGGGGCGCCATTAATATATTTACCCAAAACGGGGAGGGACTATGACTACAGACGCACATTCAGCAGCGCACGCCCATCACTGGGAGTGGAGCTGGGCACCAATTTCTGTGGTTGCGGGAACTTTTTTCCTGCTGCCAATGACTTTTGCCAGTTATTTCATTTATGAAATCCACATGGTTTCCGTGTTTACGGCTGCCGTTGGGGTAGTTCTCCTACTTGCAGGCGTTTCCAAGTGGGTGGACGAAGGCCTTACCGAGACACCTCTTATTGCAAACGTGTCGACCATTGGTCTTCCAATATTCATTGTTTCTGAAATTTTTATCTTCCTTTCGCTGTTTGCCAGCTATTGGATGATGCGCCTTGGTGTTGACGCCTGGCCACCAGCGGGAACACCGGAAATCAACAAGGTAATCCCGTTGATTATGACGGTTATCCTTGTTTCATCTTCAATCACCATTCATGTGGGCGAAGAAAAGCTTGAGCATGGCGACCGTTCTGGTTTCAACAAATGGCTCATAATCACCATTATTTTAGGAATTATATTCCTTGGCTTCACAACCTATGAATATAGCCACCTAATCGGTGCTGGATTTATTCCTTCCACAAACATCTATTCAACAGCTTTCTATTCCATTACCGGTTTCCACGCTTCGCACGTGTTTATTGGCATTGCAATATTCATAGCTGTTTTACTGCCTTCACTGGGCGGTCGCACAAACAAGGCTTTTGTTATGTGTGCTTCCGTTTACTGGCATTTTGTGGACGTCATCTGGTTCTTCGTCGCTTCCCAGTTGTATTTCTGGTAAGAGCCGAGGAATCTAAGTTGGCCAAATCAATGTCAATTATTAAAGCCCTGATTACAGGCACCCTCCTCTCTTGGGCTGCAGCCTTTCCGGCCGCGGCCCAGTATGGCGGCCCTGTTCCAGTGTCTGACATTGACCCGGCTATTTTTCAGATTGATGAAACCAGATTCCTGGGCAAAAAAGTAATTTCTGATTTGCCCTTGATTGATGCTTCGGGCAAGGAATTTACCCTTAGCCAAAGACTCGATAAACCAACGGTATTGGTTCTTTCCTATTTCACCTGTGATGGAAGTTGTTCCATCATAAATCAGGATCTAAAAGCCCAACTTGAAGCCATTAAGGATATGAATCCGTGTGGCGATTTCAACATCGTTACCTTGTCGTTTGATAAAAACGATACAACCGAAAGCCTTAACACCTTCAAGACCGGCTTAAAGATGACTGAAAAAATGGAAAAGGGATGGACCTTTGG
>DAOWFT010000163.1 GCA_030637845.1 Thalassospiraceae bacterium | reverse complement strand
CCCGGGCTAACAAGCCGTAGCGACTGAACGGCTCATCGTCGCTGGCGCTCATCAGGGTGTCATATAAAATACCCAGACCATCGGCGGCCTCGCCCTTGATTATAAAACCATTAAAGCTGTCATAGCTGCCAAAGGCACCATAACGGATAGAGCCACCCTTGGGTGCGTCAGGATTTACATAATCAAAATGTTTGAAGTCTTTTTTGTATTTGGGTTCGCCGTGCATGGCGATTGCGTGGGTGCGTTTTGCCTCATTATTGGTTTGGGCATGGGCAATATTTGCGGAGTTAAAAAAATAAACCCCGGCAAGCGCGCTAAGTGCCAAACAGAAAAAAGATACTTTTTTATTAGCCGTTAAGTTTTTCAAGCGCCACCCCATGAATGTTTGTATCCCCTGCGGCAATAACCCGTCCGTCAGAATTAATATCAAGCGGGTTTCCCTGCCAATCTGTCATTATTCCGCCCGCACCCGTAACAACCGGAACCAGCGCCATGTAATCATAGGTGCCAAGGGATGCCTCGCAAACAATATCAACATGGCCTGATGCCAACAATCCATAGGCATAACAATCGGCACCGTAATTGGTTCGCCGTGCCGCAGCGGAAAGTTTTTCAAATGCGGTTTTGTCGGGGCCGATAAACATGTCGGGCGTAGTTGCGTAAAGCCAAGCATCGCCAAGCTGCTCACAGCTGCGAACCTTGACCGGTTTTCCGTTAAGGGTAGTGGGCTCACCCTCGCTACCAATCCAGCGCTCATTCATGGCCGGTGCATCAATTGCGCCTAAAACCGGTTTGCCATGGTGGGCCAGCGCCATCAGCGTTCCAAAAAGCGGCTTTCCGGTGACATATCCTGCGGTGCCGTCTATGGGGTCAAGCACCCAAACCCATTCGGCATCAACATTTTCAGATCCATATTCCTCGCCCAGTATCCCATGGTCGGGAAATGTATCGTTTATCATCTCGCGAATAATTCTCTCAGCCTCGCGGTCGGCAATTGTTACAGGGGACGCATCGTCTTTGCTGTCGATGCTTATGCCGGTCTTGAAATTTGATAGGGTTATCTCACGGGCCTGATCCAGTGCGCGCGTTACAAGGTCGATAAATTCATTTTGCACACTCATTATCAACCCGATCCCTGTTTCATATTATTTTGTAAGCGATTTGAGGAAAGCGACTATATCATTTCGCTGTCTTTCTTTTTTAACCCCGGAAAAAGTCATCTTGGTTTTTGGAACCATTACCCTGGGGCCGGCAATAAATGTATTAAGCTCTTTTTCCGTCCAGGTGCCGCCAAATCTTTTCAAGCCCGACGAATAACGATATCCCGCAACCGATGCTTTTTCCCGTCCGATAATGTCAAACAGATTAGGCCCGGTGCGGTTTACACCATCTTCGCTTATTGGATGACAACCCATGCATTTTTTACGAAATGTTCCGGCGCCCATTTCGGCGTTGCCGCTGCTTGCGACCACCACCGGGGCAGCCTTGGTTGGTTCTGGAGCTGGTTCGGGTGTTTTTTCCGGTTCTGGCGCTGATGCAACAACTGGTGTGGGCGCTTCTTTCCGGGCCTCTTCATTAGACTTTTGCCCAACAAGAGAATCGCCGGCAAAATTAATGAAGGATAAAACTGCGATGGTAAAAATAACCGAGACTGTAAATGTTTTAATAAAATTCATGATGTCACCTATGCCGGGTTCTTGTTGTTGGGTGTTAGCGACTTAAAACTTGGATCTCAGTAAAATCTAGCCTCTCCGGCCCTTTGGTTCAATGTTGCCATTGCCGGAACTTTTGCTCCGATATGCTGGACACCGGGGTGGGTAATGCTATCGTGAACGGGTAATTTTAAAGAACCAGCATATAAAGGGCCGCACTTGTCCGAAAATCCCCAAAAACCCCCGCCAAAGAACCCCATTGTGATTATTCCCGCACGCATGGCATCAACCCGCCTGCCGGGCAAGCCGTTGGCCGATATCCATGGAAAATCGATGATTGTCCGGGTTATGGAGTGCGCCCTGGCGGCAAATATTGGCCCGGTGGTTGTGGCTGCGGCTGAGGAAGAAATTGTAGATGCGGTAACAAAAGCAGGCGGAAAAGCGGTTTTGACCGACCCCGACCTGACATCCGGTTCCGATCGGGTGTTTGCCGCCCTAGGGCAGGTTGACGCGGCAGGAAAACATGACGCGGTAATTAATCTTCAGGGCGACATCCCATTAATCGAGCCTGAAATTATAAAGGCAGTTCTTTCGCCGCTTGCCCGCACCAATGCCGATATGGCAACCCTGGTGGCTGAAATAACCGATCCCTTGGAACTGACCGATCCCCACGTGGTAAAAGCCGCCGTTGGTTTTTCCGATGGTTCAAATAATGCCCCGCCCAATATTTCTTTGGCGCTTTATTTTTCCCGTACGGCAATACCGTCGGGCGATGGGCCGCACTACCATCACATCGGCATATATGCGTTTAGACGAGAAGCCCTTGCCCGCTTTGTTTCGTTGGCCCCCGGCGTTTTGGAGACCCGGGAAAAACTGGAACAATTACGCGCCCTTGAAAACGGCATGACCATTGCCTGTGCACTCGTTGACACGGTTCCGTTCGGGGTTGATACTCCGGGCGATCTTGAGCGCGCCCACAAAATTATTGTTGGGCAAGAATGATTTTAAAGAAGCAATAGCGATGAACGACATAGCAATGAACGACGCGGGCACAACAACAAATCCGGAAAATACAATTGCATTTCAGGGCATGCCCGGTGCCAATTCGGATCTGGCGTGCCGCAGTGCATTGCCCGATATGCAGACCCTTCCTTGTTACAGCTTTGAAGATTCCTTTGGGGCCGTTCACGCAGGACGTGCCCGGCTTGTCATGATACCTATTGATAATTCGGTTGCCGGACGGGTGGCTGACATCCATCACTTGCTGCCGGATTCAGGCCTTTTTATTGTTGGCGAGCATTTTCAGCGCATTGATCATCATTTGTTGGCGGTACCCGGCGCAAGCGAAGGCGACATCACACACATTCACAGCCACGTTCACGCGCTTAACCAGTGCCGCGGGCTTGTCCGTGAACTTGGGGTTGAGCCGGTTGTCCATGCCGACACCGCCGGTGCTGCACAAATGATTGCCGCGCGCGGCGACAAAACCCAGGCCGCCATAGCATCAAAACTGGCCGGTGAGATTTATGGGCTGACACAGCTTCGTGCCAACATCGAAGACGCTGAACACAACACCACCCGGTTTTTAATAATGGCGGCAAAGCCGGAAAATGTTATTTCCGGTTCGGGCCAGCAGATGACCAGTTTTGTTTTTCGGGTAAAAAACATTCCCGCCGCACTTTACAAAGCACTGGGCGGGTTTGCTTCCAATGGCATAAATATGACCAAACTGGAAAGCTATCTTGTCGGCGGCAGCTTTCAGGCAGCCCAGTTTTATGCCGAAGTCGAAGGCGACCCCAAGGACCCAGCCCTAGAAAGAGCCTTGGAAGAGCTAAAGTTCTTTACCCACGAAATAAAAATACTTGGCACCTTTCCGGCATCGTCTGCCAGAGCCGAGCATATCTAAATAGCGGACCCAAAGGGCGTAATCAGCCAGATTTTGTGCTTGTGGGGTGGTGCATAGGTGCGCCGCCTGATAGTTTATGCCCATCAGTTGGCGCAAACCGCGATTCGCCACCTGAGCGAGGGGGTTATGACTTGATGAACCGGCGATCTTTCAAGAAAAATGGGGTAAAAACCGGGCTTATGGCCGCGCTTGTGGGCGTTTTGGCTGGCTGCGGTATTTCCACCACCGGCGAGCAAACAATGTTTGTTCTGGGCTGTGTTCCGGAAAGACAGGAACTGCTGGAAGGCGTTGATTGGGACAATGTCAGGCCCATCCGCATCAATGCCATTGAGGGCAATTTCCGCCCTATGGTATTTCATTTTATCCGCGGCAAAGCATACACCCTTGAAATTAATAACCTTGATGGCAGCGCAAATAATATCTGGGCCCCGGGTTTCTTGAAGCAGGGAGTGGCGCTTCATTCCATCCAGATAGGTAATGGCCAACCGGCAACCGGCTGCGTTAACGGTATTCGTATAAAGCCCAAAAGCAAAATACGCATAAAATTTGTTGCCGCCAACGAAGGCCGTTATGAAGTTCACAATACGGCATTTCCCATAATTCCCGGTCAGATATCGGGTGGGGTCTATTATGTTGATCCGCCCCGCCCGGTCACGCCGGAAAGCTAAGACAGAAAACCAATAAAAAAATCGGCAACTTTTATCTTTTACCCACAGTTTCTTGGGCATTGTGGGCTTTGCCTCTGCAGTTGACGGCTGGTATACTCATCCCCGGAAGATCGGCCGTGGACGAACCTCTCGCCAACCCGGTCAGGTCCGGAAGGAAGCAGCCGTAACGAGTTTTGTTCGGGTCGCTGGCCGGTCTTCCACCTTATTCATTATCTGGTTTTTATTTTTATTCAGGGGCGCCAATTTAAAAAATGTCAAAAGACCCCAATAAACCAGCAGACGAATATCGCGTTCTTGCTCGCAAATATCGACCCGGTGATTTTTCCGGCCTTATCGGTCAGGAGGCATTGGTCAGAACCCTCAGCAACGCGATTAAATCTGGTCGTCTGGCCCACGCATTCATGTTGACCGGCGTTCGCGGTGTGGGAAAAACCACCACCGCCAGAATTATTGCCCGTGCCCTTAACTGTGTTGGTGCTGACGGCAAGGGCGGGCCAACGGCTGAACCATGTGGCGTGTGTGAACACTGCATCTCAATTTCAAACGATAACCACATGGACGTAATTGAAATGGATGCGGCATCGCGCACCGGGGTTGACGACATTCGCGAAGTCATCGAAGGGGTTCGTTTCAAACCCGTTAGTGCGCGCTATAAGGTTTATATAATTGATGAAGTCCACATGCTTTCAAAAAATGCGTTTAATGCGTTGCTCAAAACTTTGGAAGAACCGCCCGAACACGTAAAATTCATTTTTGCCACCACCGAAATACGCAAGGTTCCGGTAACCGTACTTTCGCGCTGCCAGCGTTTTGATTTGCGGCGTATCGACATGGAAACACTGAGCGAACATTTCAAAATGGTGGTTGAAAAAGAAGGCGCCGCCGTAACCGACGATGCCCTGCAACTTATCTCCCGGGCCGCCGACGGATCGGTTCGTGATGGGCTTTCGCTTTTGGATCAGGCAATTGCCCACACCACCGATGAGGTAACTGCCGATAGCGTCCGGGCCATGCTCGGCCTTGCCGACCGAACCCAGACGTTTGATTTGTTCGAAGCCGTTTTCAGCGGCGACGCCGCCAGTGCCATTGAACAAATGGAAACCCAATACCAAAGCGGTGCCGACCCGGTGCAGATATTGCAAGATTTGTTAGAGCTTTGTCATTGGATAACCCGCATCAAGGTGTCAGTTGCTGCCGCCGATGCCCCCGGTGTTGCGGAAATGGAACGGACCAAGGGTACGGAACTGGCGGGTCGTCTTTCCATGGCCGACCTGACCAGAATGTGGCAAATGCTTTTAAAGGGTTTGGGTGAGACCCGTTCGGCCCCGAGCCAATTACAGGGCGCGGAAATGGTGCTGGTGCGTCTTATATATGGGCTATCGCTGCCCAGCCCGGCAGACAGCCTAAAGGCAATGGAGCAGGGCCAAAATCAGCCCCAGACTCAATCTCAGCCCCAGCCTCAAGCCTCTTCCCCATCATCGGCCCCCACCGGTGGCTCGACTTCTGCCGTGGGCACCACAACGGGCGGGGGGCCAATAGTATCCCACGGCCCGGTCATGTCTGCGGCGGCGGTTCAGCAAAATCCGGATATTGATAACGATCCTCGTTCAATGTCGGAATTACAATTGCCCGACCCGACCACGTTTGATGAGGTGGTGCGCCTAAGCGAAGAAAAAGGCGAAATGATTCTTCATGCCAACCTTGTTTCCAATGTTCATTTGGT
>DAOWFT010000179.1 GCA_030637845.1 Thalassospiraceae bacterium | reverse complement strand
GCCCGTATTTACCGGGATCACCCTGATGAGAAAACTGGGCCAGCGGGGCGACTACAGGAATTGTTTTCGGGTTATCCGTGCTGGATAGACCCTGAAAAGACAGGGCCTCCATCGAAGCGTAGTTTTTTCCACGAAACCCTTCAATGTATGCACGACTGGTAAGGGTTGACGCGCTATTGAATCCATAACGGCGCATATAGGTATCGCCCCAGGTGCGGTTGGCATCCAGACCCCAGCGCCACGTTCGATCAATATCAAACTCAGTCTGGGCTGAGATATGCCCGAGATTATTGCTTTCGGCACTTCTGGAGAAGCTACCATCGACGCTTAGGCTTCCGTCGGCAAATCTTTTTCTGTATTCACCGGCCAATGCATTTTCACCGTTGCCGGTGATGATTGGCGTTATGGTTGTGTCGCTGTATTCATCAATTACGTAAAACACCGGCTGCTTTATTATTCCACCCAGATCCGATGATCCGCCAAATGACGGGGGAAGCAATCCGCTTTTCCTTTTTACCGTGGGGTCGGGATATGAAAGGTAGGGTATGTACATAACCGGAATGCCGGCAAACTCCATCCAGGCATTGCTGTATTCGATCATTTTTTCTTCACGGTTGTGCACCACCTTAACCGCTTTTATCTGCCATAGGGGTGCGCGGGTCGGGTCTTCTTCACAAGCTTTGCAAGGAGAATAAACCGCATGATTTAAAGTAAGGATTTTATCATCAACCAAATCGGCCCGTGCCGCGGCGAAACGGGATTTGTCGGCAAGTATGGCTTTGAAATCTTCAATCATACCGTTCTTTAAATCGCCGGTAATTTCCATTTCATTGGCAAAATAAACATCCCCGTTGGGATTGTGTAAAATAACATTTCCAGATGCACCTATCTTGTTGCTGGTTCGGTCGTAGGTAACGGTATCGGCGAACAAGGTTTTTCCGGTTTGCGATATTTCAACATTACCCCGTGCCGTTACCACGGTGCTGTTTTGGTTGTACTGCATCTCATCAGCACTAAGGCTTACGGGAATATCGTTTTTTTCTTGGGCCATTGCTACAGTTGTGATCGCAAGCATAACTGCGGACGTAAGAAAAGTGCTGATTATAAGTTTTGCTTTCACGGTTTATCCATCCTCGAGGTGGAGCAGCATCGCCAGCCCCAACATTGTGGCAACACCAGATGGTGCCCACGCAGCTAATACCACTGGAATACTTTCAGATAATCCCAATGCAAAAACAACATCTGAAAAGAAATAAAGCAAAAATCCGGCCATGGCACCACTTCCAATAATAAGGGATGTTGTACCCTTGCGGGCGTGGCGCAGGGTAAAGGTTGCCGCTATCAATACCATTGCGCATAGCAGCAACGGAGCCGCCAACAGGGAATGCCAGTGTAGGCGGTGACGGGTGGCAGAAAACCCTGATTTTTCAAGCGTTTTAATGAAATTCGGCAAGTCCCAGAAAGACATGGTTTCGGGTGGGGCAAAATTGTCTTGTATCTTGGTTATGGTCAGGTCGGTTGCCAGCTCGTATTCGTTAACCATGTATGACGGCGTATCGCCCTCGCTTATCCACGCATTTGACAGCAACCAGAAACCTTCTTTCAAAATTGCGCTTGTCGCATCAATCCGGCCAACGAATGAATCGTTCTGCCGGTAAAGGAAAACCGTTACCTCGCTTATTTCCGCACTATCGGCCTGTTGGAAAATACTGCCGGCGTGAATAACCGCCTGACCATCAGTTCCGCCCTGTCTTAACCATAATCCGCCGGCAGAAATGGCAAGAAAGTTTTTTTGTCCCTTCATGTGGACGGCTTCAAGTTGCTGGAAACGACTAAGGGTTGATGACGCCAGTGGGTTGAAGGCGGCAACTTTTAAAACGCCCAAGATGAACGCAATCAAAATAACCGGAACCAGAAATTGCCAGGCCGATATACCTGCGGCGCGGGTTATTGCCAACTCGCTGGAGCGAGACAGCCTCCAAAAAGAAGCCATCCCCGCAAACAATACCGCAAACGGGAAAAGCAGTTGCCCCATATGCGGCAACTTCATTATGGCCATTTCAAATACCAATGCGTTAGTGACCTCTGGCTTTGATGCGGCCCTGCGTAACAGTTCCATAACATCAAGAAGAAATATCAGGGCCAGAAGACCGATAAAGAACGCCATAAAGGCAACAAGGAAATTTCTGCCAATATAAAGCGAAAGGGTGCTGGATATTTTCAAATGTCCATCCCCCTAAACACCGCCAGCAGTTAACTGCTGGCGTTTCCTTAGTTTTACCGTACCTAGCGTCAATGCAATCAAGCCAACTATAATGGGGGTCAGCGTCACAACATAGATAAGCGGCGTAAGGGCGGATTGTTTTGCGGCCGCACTTATTGCGGAAAGTATCCCCGCCTGATATGCCCCGGCCAGAACTATCGCCATTATTACACGCTTGGTCTCGCCTCGTCGGGAAAAGCTTCCCCCCATCAATGAAGCCAAAGCAATAAATACGAAACCCATGGCGCTCCACGGCAAGGCCAGCCTGCGGTGTATCTCCACCGTGAACTTTCCCGCACCCCTAACATTTGTTAGATCCATGTTGTTAAGTTCGCTCAAGGTAAGTTCGCGCGGTTCGTGAAAGCGTACGCCACCAACCTTGTTTTCGCTTTTCATATCAAAAAGATAGCGATCAAAATACAAAAGAGAAAGCTGGTTGGTTTTTTTATCAAAACTTTGACGGTTACCTTTTGACAGCACAACCCTTGCGCCTTCTTTGGTCCTTATCATGGCCCCGCTTTCGGCCATCAGGGTGTACTCACCGCCTTTAATTCGACTGTCATGAGCTAAAATGCCAAGTAACTGTCCATCAGGTGTTCTATTGCGCACATAAATCGTTATTCCCTTGGCCACTTCGTTGAACGCGCCTTCGCGTAAAAGCACATTGGAAAGGTTGTATCTGATGTCCCACTGCATTTCGCGGAACATTTTATACGAAGCGGGAACAATATAAATTGAAAGCGCATAACCAAAACCAACAAGGGCAATTGCCATTGCCAGCGCCGGCTTAGAAAGGGAAAGCGAGCTCATGCCAGCCGCACGCATCACCATAAGCTCACGATCCATAATCATTTTGTGATAGAAAAAAACAGTTACGATAAAAATCGCTATGGGCAAAATGATGGTAAGAAAATTAGGCATCATCAGGCCGGTCAGGGTAAGGAATGCACCGGCATTCAATCCACGGTTAACAATCATTTCGATAAACCTAAGCGACTGGCTAAGCCAGACAACGCAGGTAACCGCAACGGTAACCATCACCAGCCCGACTGCAAGTTGCAGGAAAACATAACTTGAAATGCGGTTTATCATGGTACTTTCCGAGGCGCTTGGCCGAGGTGCCTAGTGGGGCGCATTGCGTGTAGGGCCTAAAGTGCTGGATTCGATGGCAAAAATCAAGGAAATCAAGGAATTCCGGGTTTTTTAGCCGTTTTTTGCCGACCCCGCCCCAGGGTGGTTAAGCACTTTACCGGGGTTGAGGGTGTCCGTTGGGTCGAGGGCTTTTTTAAGCTTACCCATCAACGCAATCTCGTCTCCCGGCTTGAGGCTGTCCATGTCATTAACCTTTAACAAGCCAATACCGTGCTCGGCGGAAAAGCTTCCGCCCATACCAACCGCAAGGTCATGTATCAGGGTATTAATGCGACCCCATTGGGATAGGTATTCCTGTTTATCGGCATTTTCGGGCTGAGTAAGATTAAAATGAATATTGCCATCACCCAAATGACCAAACGGTACCGGACGCACGCCGGGCATTTCTTTTTTTGCCAATTCTGTGGCGCGGTTTATGAATTCCGGTACCTTTGATATGGGCACGGATATATCGTGCTTTATTGAACCGCCTTCTTTTTTTTGTGCCTCAGGTATGGCATTGCGCAAACGCCAAATGTCTTCGCGCTGGCTTTCGCTTTGGGCTATTACCACGTCATTGGCCAAACCTTTGTCCATTGCTTTGCTTAAAACCTTTTCCATATGGCGGTTAAGGTCGGCATCGGGGTTGGTGCTGGTGGCCTCAAGCAATACGTAAACGTTTTGTTTTTCTTTGAATGGATCACGACAATTGGGAATATGGCGAACCGCAAGCTCAACTGCGAAGCTATCCATGGCCTCAACCGCGCTTAATTGTTCGCCAATGGCGGCGCGGACATGAAGAAAAAGTTTAAGCGCATCATCATATGATGCACACCCGGCAAGGGCAGTTGCATGCGTTGTCGGGGCGGGGAAAAGCCTCAGGGTCGCGCGGGTGATTATGCCCAATGTGCCTTCGGAACCTATGAAAAGCTGTTTTAAATCGTATCCGCTATTGTCTTTGCGCAAGCTTTGCAACCCGTTCCATACCCGGCCATCGGCCATTACAACTTCCAACCCCAACACAAGTTCGCGGGCATTACCGTAACGGAGCACCTGTACACCGCCGGCATTGGTCGAAAGGTTGCCGCCAATTTGGCAGCTTCCTTCGGAACCAAGGCTTAAGGGGAAATGCGCTCCGGCGTCTGCCGCCGCAGTTTGAACATTGGCCAGAATGCATCCGGCCTCAACCGTCATGCTCATGTCGATGGGGTTGACGTCTTCAATATTGCTCATGCGTTCAAGAGAAATAATTATTTCGCCATTTGGCACGCCACCGCCGACCAGACCGGTGTTGCCGCCCTGCGGCACAATGCCAATGCCCGCAGCAAAGGCAATTTTCATTATCCCTGAAACTTCATCGGTATCTGCCGGCATCACCAGCAGGGGCGAGCTTCCCTTAAAAAGGCCGCGCTCCTCCACCAGACGGGGGCCAAGCTTTTCTTCGTCCTCGGACCAGCCTTTTGGCCCCAATAGGGACTTGATTTTTTCCAATGCTTTTTCTGCATTTTTGCTCATTGGCTTTCGCCTTCACCCCGGGGCGCCGATGCCCGCATCAAGCGATCATTAATGGCCCGGCCAAGCCCCGTATCGGGAATAGGCATTACCGCAATACCGCGTATGCCGGGTTGGTCTAGTGCGCGTATCATGGTGAACAGGTTGGCGGCTGCTTCACGCAGGTCACCCGTTTTAGACAGGGTCAATGCCGCCCGGCGGGGCGCGTCGGGGCCAAAGGTCAGATAGGCTTCACCCTTTGCGCGGTCTTCAGGGCTCACGTTCATGCGCAGCGGGATGGATGGGGCGTAATGACTTTTCATCATTCCCGGTGCTTTAATCTCATCAGCTTTATTATCTGCTACGGGCCCGATTACGGCCTCGATTTCTTCAGTAGTGATGGCGCCGTGGCGCAGGATGACCGCGCTGTTTCCCGAAAGCTCGATTATGGTGCTTTCAATTCCTACCTCGCACGATCCAGCGTCGATTATGATATCAACTCCATCACGGAACTGACTGGCGACGTGCATGCCAGCGGTCGAGCTGACCGTGCCCGATTTATTTGCGCTGGGTGCGGCAAGCGGAACGCCTGCAATTTCAAGCAAGGCATGGGCTATGGGATGACTTGGAACACGAAGGGCAATTGTGTCCAGTCCAGCCGAAACAAGCAGCGACAATGGAGATTCCTGATGGCGTTTTAACACCATGGTCAATGGTCCAGGCCAGAATTTCCGGCTTAGCTTTTGCGCCAATGGGGTGAACTCTGCCAGCAATGCGGCCCCACCTGCGTCTTTTACATGAACAATAAGCGGATTAAATGTCGGGCGTGACTTGGCTTCAAATATTTTTGCCACCGCTTCGTCATTGGTGGCATCTGCGCCAAGGCCGTAAACCGTTTCCGTTGGAAAGGCAACCAGCCCGCCTTCTTTAAGTGCGCGGCCGGCCATTTCCAGTGTTTCGTGCGAAACATCAAGAAGGCGCGGTTCTTTGCTTTGTTTTGTCGGTGTTGTCACGTTACTGCCTAATTATCCTGTTTGCCGTATGCAACGAAGTGCGGATTTTCAAAACCGGGCTTACCATAGGTAAGCTCAAGGCCGTTCAAATCCTTGACGCTGCCACCCGCTGCTAAAATTACCGCATGGCCGGCGGCGGTATCCCATTCCATGGTCCGGCCAAGACGGGGGTATATATCAGCCATACCCGCCGCCACCAAACAGAATTTTAGCGAGCTTCCGGAGCTTATTTCATCGGTTACGTCGTAATTTTTCAAAAAAGCATCAACCTCGGGGCTGCGGTGGCTGCGGCTGACCAATGCACAAATACCGCTTGCAGGCATTTGCCGACAGTTGATTTGCTCAAGCCCGCTTCCATTCTCACCTACGCCCCCGCCCACATTAAGGTCCGCCGCCGCACCGTGGGGGCTGCCGACATAAATACTGCCCTTGGCAGGCGCATATACAAAACCAAGCACCGGACGCCCGGCATCTATCAATGCAATATTGACGGTAAACTCGCCGTTTTTTTTCACAAACTCCCTGGTTCCATCAAGCGGGTCAACCAACCAAAAGGTTGAACCAATATCCGTTGGCGCCAGGCCATCGGAAAATGCCTCTTCACCAATTATGGGGTAGGGGGTTTTAACCTCGTCCTTCAATGCGGCCGTAATTATTTCTTCGGCCAGCTTATCGGCCTTGGTGACCGGCGATGCATCGCCCTTGATCTCGACGTCGAAATCGGTGGCATAAACCTCCATTATGGCATTTCCGGCGCGAATTGATATTTCATGCAATTGATCGAGAAGCGATATTGAAATGTTTGCCGTCATAATGGTCCTATGATTTAAAATGGTTGAAATCGGTTAATCGGGAAATAACAGAGTATTTGAAACCGTTCTCAGTTGGAAGATCAATTCAGCGGGGATATGGCGTCCCAGTCTGATTTTATTTCTCCGGCGATAAAGCGATAGGCCCTGAATGTAGGGGAAAAATAATCCGCACCCATTCCGGCCTTGATTTTTAGATGAGCAAGGAACTCCGACGGGTTTTCAAGCTGCTGCCACACGGACGGCAGGAAAAGTGCACGCATTGATGGCCCATCCTCAATTATTAATCCATCAACGCCCGGGCGTAGAATTGATAACAAGTCTTCTTCATCTTTAAAATCAATTTCGCTGGTGGGGCTAAGTACAGAAATAGAAACACGCAAACCACTTTTTGTTTCATCTACACTTAATGCCGGGAAGCGGGGATCGGAAAATGCAGCGCGAAACGCGTTTTCTGCAATGTCAGTTGCCAATGGTTGGTTTGCTTCCGGGCTGCCAATGCAACCGCGAAGGTTGCCATCTTTTTTTATTGTAACGAACGCTGCACCATTTTCCATTAATTCCGGCGCAATTGATT
>DAOWFT010000192.1 GCA_030637845.1 Thalassospiraceae bacterium | reverse complement strand
TGAAACGGCAAGCATGATTTTATATTCAGACGGTGCCGCCGAACTTGGTCGTGATGCGCTGTTGGCGGGCGCACCCATACTGGTTGATGCCGAAATGGTAAAGCGGGGAATTACCAAATCGTTTTTGCCTAAGAACAATAATGTGGAATGTTTTCTTGATGCCCCGGGGGTGGCGGATGACGCCCGCATCCGTGGTGAAACCCGTTCCAGCGTAGCGGTCGAACGTTGGGAAAAAAACCTGGACGGCGCCATCTGCATAATCGGCAACGCTCCAACCGCGCTCTTTCGCTTGCTGGAAATAATTGGCCAAATATCGCACAGGGAAAAACCTGCATTGATAATCGGATTTCCCGTTGGCTTTGTCGGCGCGGCGGAATCTAAAGAGGCGCTGGTTAAGTATGCCGGCGACACCCCGTTCATCACCATAAAAGGCAGGCTCGGCGGCTCGGCCATGGCAGCCGCCACCCTTAACGCCATTGCTAAAGGCAATTGAACATGAGCGTTATTGATAAATCATGGATAACCGTTATCGGCATCGGCGAAGATGGGTTGGGCGGTTTGTCGGGCGCTGCACTAAAACTAATTGAAGGCGCGGAAATTATTGTCGGCGGTGAACGTCACTTATTAATGCTACGCGCAGGCGGGCAAATGCTGGCGCCCAGCCAACAAACCCGCATGGATTGGTCGGCCGGGTTTGGCAAAACCCTTGATATTATTGAACAAAAAAGGGGTAAACAGATTGTGGTGCTGGCATCGGGCGACCCCATGCATTACGGGGTTGGTGCGACCATGGCCCGCAGGTTTGGGGCCACTGCATTAAATATAATCCCCGGCGTTGGCGCGGTTAGCCTGACCGCCGCCGCCATGGGCTGGTCTTTGCCCGATGTTTTTGTAACCACTATTCATGGCCGCCCGGTTCAAAATATTATTTATTATCTGGCCCCGGGGGCAAAAATTATTGCCCTTAGCAATGACGGCGCAAGCCCGCTTGAGGTGGCAAATATTTTACGCGAACACGGGTTTGGCCCATCAAAAATGACCGTGCTGGAAAATCTTGGCGGGGAAAATGAAAACCGCATAGATGGCACCGCCGAAAACTGGAACATTAATAATTGCGCGGCCCTAAACACCATTGCAATTGAATGCACCCGCGCACCGGGCGTACCCGGGCTATCGCATTTAGCCGGGCTTGCCGATGATGCCTATGAACATGATGGACAAATAACCAAGCGCGAAGTCCGCGCCATAACCCTTGCCAAACTTGCGCCAACTGCGGGTGAAATGCTTTGGGATATAGGTTCCGGTTCCGGTTCGATTGCAATTGAATGGATGCGGGCCGGGCAAAACCTTCGCGCCATTGCATTTGAAAAAGACGGGACGCGGGTCAAAACCATAAACACCAACGCATTTAATTTAGGCGTTACCCGTCTCAAAGTTGTAGAAGGCTCCGTTCCCGATGTGCTGACAGGCATTGATGGTGAACCAGATGCCATTTTTATCGGCGGCGGTCTTAGCAAAAACGGAAATATTATAAATGCTGCATGGGATGCATTAAAACCGGGCGGCAGGCTGGTTGCCAATGCTGTCACCATTAAAAGCGAAGCAATACTTGTTAATTTTGCCACCGAGATATCAGGTGAATTAAGCAGAATAAATATTGAACGTCAGGAAAAATTGGGCGGGCAGGTTTCTTTTCGTCCGTTAAAGGCGGTAACACAGTTGGTTGCGTATAAGCCGGGAAAAAATAATGAATACTAAAACGACAGGCACATTAACCGGCATCGGTCTCGGCCCCGGCGATCCATCGTTAATGACGGTGGCGGCGCGTGATGCACTAATAACGGCCAAGGTGGTCGCCTATATTCATGCCAACGGCAGAACCTCCATTGCCCGAAAAATTGCCGGTGATTTAATTTCTGGCGATACAAAAGAAATTGCCATCCCGATTGATATGTCAGCCACACAAGATGACAGAAGGGCGGCTTATAACGATGCCACGGCTGAAATAATATCCGAACTTTCTTGCGGCAATGATGTTGCTTTCTTGTGTGAGGGCGATCCGCTTTTTTATGGATCGTTTGTTCATTTGGCGGAAGCGATTTCAGAAAATAAAAATGATAGTTTTTTGATTAAATCAATTCCCGGTGTTAGCTCCATTCACGCCGCCGCCGCAGCGGCATCCATTTCGCTGGCCAGCGATAACGAAACATTTTCAATTGTTCCGGCAACGTTGGATGATGCCGCACTTGGGGTCGCGCTTTCCCGCCCCGGGGCAATGGCGATAATTAAAATCGGCAATAATCTTGAAAAATTAAAACGCCAATCAAAATTAGGCGGGCGTCTGGACGGTGTGGTG
>DAOWFT010000126.1 GCA_030637845.1 Thalassospiraceae bacterium | reverse complement strand
TTTTTCAACCGCGTTGCAATATCAATGGCTACGGGGGTTTTGCCTGCACCACCGGCAACAATATTGCCAACGCATATTACGGGAATATCTGATTTCCACGGGATGGTTGCCATGCGCGATAGCGTGCCGGCCACGGAATAAACAAGGCTGAACGGGTAAAGCAACAACGCAACCGCATTTATTTTTTGGCCCGTTTGTTGCCAGTGTTTGGGCGATTTAATCATGGCCTCTCACCCGCTTTTGTAAAAAAAGGCTCAAGCGCCAGCATTATCTTTTCGATGGATCCGGCCATTGAGCGGGCTTCATTTAAAGAGCATGCGGCCATTTTTTTGGTCTCATCAGGGCTATCAAGCAGGCCCGAAACCGTGCCCGCTAACTCATCACCATTTTTTATTTGTATGGCCCCACCGGACTTAATCAGGGCGGAGGAAATATCTTCAAAATTTTCCATATTGGGGCCAAGTATAATAGCGTTTTCCAGCCACGCCGCCTCCAACGGGTTCTGCCCACCATTTCCGAGCAGTGACTTTCCGACGAAGGAAATTTTTGCCAGCCGGTAAAAAATCCCCAGCTCACCCATGGTATCGGCAATATAAATCTGGGTATCGGGCTCTATGGCTTGGCCACGACTGCGCAGGGATACTTTTAGCCCCATGTTTTTTAATTGGTTTGCAATCTCGGGCCCGCGTTCAGGATGGCGGGGGGCGATTATGCTCAGCAATTCTTTGTGCGAGCGTTCCAGTTCAAGATGGGTTTTGCCGACTATGGCTTCTTCACCCGGATGGGTGGATATGGCCAGCCATAATTGGCGTCCGGATATTTCGGATTTTAATTTAGCTAGTTCAGCCTCATCAACAGGAAGGGGGCCTGCGGCGTATTTAAGGTTTCCCGGTGCGCTTACATTTTTAGCACCTAGTTCTTTAAATCGCTCAGCATCGACATCGCTACCGGCCAGCACCGCAGAAAAAGAATTAAGTATCTGCCATATCATGCCGGGATATTTTTTCCAGCGGGCGAAAGATCTGGCCGACATGCGACCATTGAGAACTATCATCGGTATGGCCGAAGCCTTGGTTTCAATAACCATGTTGGGCCAAAATTCCGATTCAGCCCAAATGCCCAGATTAGGCTGCCAATGTTCAAGAAATCGTCTTACATACTTTACCCGGTCAACCGGAACGTATTGGTGAAAAGCCCGTTCGCCCAAACGGTCTTTCATTAACTTGGCAGAAGTAACCGTCCCGGTTGTCACCAGAACCGACCAGCCGTTATATTTTTGTAATATTTGTTCTATTACTTTTAGCATTGAAAGTGCTTCGCCAACACTGGCGGCGTGTATCCAAACCAGCTTTCCATCGGGACGAGGAATTGATGCAATGCCAAGTCGTTCGGTAAAACGTTCCGGGTCTTCCTTGCCTTTTTTCAAACGGCGAGAAAGGTAAAGCGCAATTAACGGCGCGCCCAGGCCTGTGAACATGCGGTAAAACGAAAGCATCATTTTGATACCCCCTTATCACCCGTATCAAGCGGCGCCGGTTCGGGCGTGGTTATCCCGGTTTCATCGTCCAAGCGCGCGGTCATTTGGTTAAGTTCTGTTTCCATTTTAATGCGAATTTCTTCAAGCTGTTCGGCCGTTGCACCCCGCGGAACCTCAATCGGTTGGCCCATCTCAAAAACACCACGGGCAAATGGCAGCGGCACCAGCATCCTATCCCATGTGCTTAGCATTTTTGCCGGGCGCATTGAATTGGATACAGGCACCAACACCGCGCCCGACATGCGGGCAATATCAATGGCGCTGGACTGCATTCTTTGCCGCGGGCCACGGGGGCCATCCGGGGTTATGGATACAACTCCACCAGTTTTAAGAACTTTTAAAATTCCCCTGATGGCGCTTGAGCCGCCCTTGCTGGTCGAACCCCATATGGTTTTTATACCCAAACGGTTATAGGCCCCGGCGGCAATTTTACCATCGCGATGGGGTGTGCTTAGCTGGTGCAGAGGTTTATCGCTTTTCCAGGCAAAGGCATTGGCTATCAGGCGTGAATGCCAAAAGCAGATAATCATCGGCCTGTTTGCATCAATTGATGATTGTATATTTTCCCAACCACGAACATCCCAGCGCCCGGTCAGGCGGACAAAGCGCAGATATGAAGCAGCAAGCATGGATACGGCGTTTTGCGCCCACGATTGATTGAGTATTTTTTTGTAAAGCTTCACTTAGCTGCGCCTCGCGTCCACCTATGGACTTAACTTAATGCTCATCATCTTTGAACTGCAAACGATAAAGGTTGGCATACGCCCCGCCCTTGTCCAGCAGTTCGGCATGGCTTCCCTGTTCAATTACCCGGCCCGCATCCAGAACATATATCAGATCGGCACCGACAACAGTTGAAAGCCTGTGTGCGATTACAAGCGTTGTCCGGTCTTTCATTAGTTCATCCAGCGCGCTTTGCACGTTGCGCTCGGATTTTGTATCAAGCGCCGAGGTTGCCTCATCCAACAACAGTATTGGCGCATTTTTCAGCATGGCCCGGGCAATGGCCAGACGTTGGCGCTGACCACCGGAAAGCTTTACCCCGTGTTCACCGACCTGAGTGTCAAACCCTTGGGGCAGCTCTTCTATAAAACCAAGTGCAGATGCATGACGTGCGGCATCAATTATTTCTTCTTCTGATGCGCCTTGACGGCCATAGGCTATGTTGGCGCGAACGCTGTCGTCAAAAAGGGTTACTTCCTGACTTACCAACGCCATCGATCCGCGCAATGATTTTATGGTCACATCGCGTATGTCCTGCCCATCGACCATAACCCGGCCATCGCTTGCTTCGTAAAAACGCGGCACTAGGTTCATCAAGGTTGATTTGCCCGCACCCGATGCCCCGACCAGCGCAACGGTTTTACCGGCTGGAACGGTAATGTTTATATTTCTAAGCGCACCCGTAGACTCATTTTCATCGTTTCCGGCATAGGCAAATGAAACATTATCCAATTTTATTTCACCGCCACTGGGCAAAATATCTTTAGCCCCGGCCTTGTCTTTTATTAGTGCGCCATGATCGAGCAGGGCAAAGGTGCGCTCG
>DAOWFT010000061.1 GCA_030637845.1 Thalassospiraceae bacterium | reverse complement strand
GGAAATGTTTTCTGTCTCGGCCTCGCCCTCGCCTGCATTTCCGCCCAGTTCGGTTATCATTTTTATCAAATCAGCGCAGGCCGCGTCTATCAAACCCTCATCAGTACCCCTAACCACCAGATTGACGCCAAAGCGGCGATGGCGAAAATACGGGTAAGAGCCGATTTCGACCTCCGCATGGGCATCTTGTACCCGGCCCAGATGTTCGGCGATGATACCTTCGGTCAGGTTGGTGTTGATGGTGCGGCTTTTTAATACCCGGCCACCGGCAAGGGTGTGTTTCAGCCCATCAAACATGGCCCGGGCTATGGACGGAACACCGGCCACTACATAAACGTTTTCCATTTTAAAGCCGGGTGCTTTCGACACCGGATTGGCGATAAGCTCGGCCCCCACCGGCATATCGGCCATGGACAGGCGGGCCTCGTTCAGGTCGCTGTTCGCGCCATCGCTATAGTGTTTGCGTATAATTGCCTCGGCCTCAGAATTGCGCTCAAAGGGGACGCCGAACGCGACGGCTACCGATTTGGCGGTAATGTCATCATGGGTTGAGCCGATGCCGCCGGTGGTAAATACGTAATCGTATTTTGCCCGGCATTGGTTGACCGTGGCGGCAATTACCCCCTCGTCATCGGGTATGACGCGGGCCTCGGCTAGGCGGATGCCCTGCGCGCCCAAAGAAGTTGCGAAAAAATTGATGTTGGCATCATGGGTGCGCCCGGAAAGAACCTCGTTTCCGATTACGATTATGCAGGCGGTGACGGATTTTTCTGTCTTTTCTGTCATAGCTAAATGTTATAGGAAGTCTTGCAACATAGCCACCAGCGGGCGGTCGGCCGGCGGCATTTCAAGGTTTGCCATATCATTGGGCCGGAGCCATTTTAATGCCTGGCCTTCAAGACCCCGAACCTGTCCCTGCCAGACGCGGCAAATGAAAAGCGGCATCAGCAGGTAAAATCCATTATTTTCAGTGCTAGAATAATAATGACTGGCAAAGGTAAAGGGCGCAAGGCAACTGGCGGAAATATCAATGCCCAGCTCTTCTTTTAATTCGCGCACCAGGGCGCTTTCCGGGGTTTCACCGCCGTGGACCTTGCCGCCGGGAAATTCCCACATGCCGCCCATGTGTTTATCAGCCGCCCGCTGGCCCAGCAGGACGCGGCCATCGCTATCGACCAAGGCCACCGCGGTTACCAGCAACACATCCGCGTCACCATCGGGGGACGCAGACGGGGCGTTCATGCAGCCAAGATCAGGACCGGTAATCGGCATTGATTGAAATGTATCCATGGGTCAGGTCGCAAGTCCACACCGTCCAGCAGCCCTTGCCAACGCCGACATCAACGCTGATGTCTATGTTTTGGCCCTTCATGTGTTTTGCAACCGGGGTTTCATCATAATTGGGGGCGGCGGCACCATCGGCGGCGATTTCAACCCCGCCAATGGAGATGGAAAGTTTGTCACGGTTGGCGTCCTCGCCCGATTTGCCCACCGCCATTACAATCCGGCCCCAGTTGGCGTCTTCGCCGGCGATGGCGGTTTTAACCAACGGTGAATTGGCGATCGCCATGGCGATAACTTTGGCCGCAGTTTCGCTTTCGGCCCCGGAGACATTAACGGTAATAAATTTTGATGCCCCCTCGCCATCACGCACCACCTGATGGGCGAGATCGAGCAACAGCTCGCCAAGGGCATTTTTAAATTCATCCATTTCGGCGTTTTTATCATTAGCGGCGGCCCCGGTGGCAAATGCCAACAGGGTGTCGCTGGTCGAGGTGTCGCTATCAACCGTAATTGAATTAAAACTTTTCTGGTTAAGCTCGCCCAGCATTTGTTGCAAGTCTTTTGCATCAATGGCGGCATCGGTAAAAACAAATGAAAGCATTGTCGCCATGTCGGGGGCTATCATGCCCGAGCCCTTGGCAATGCCGTTTATGCTAACGACCGTGTTGCCGATTTTGGTGGTGGCGGTTGCGGCCTTGGCAAAGGTGTCGGTGGTCATTATGGCGCCTGCGGCAGCCTCCCATGCGCTGGAACCACCGCCAAGGGCATTTTTTAAATCAGCCAACGCCGAGGTGATTTTATCATCGTCCATGGGCTCGCCGATAACCCCGGTGGAGGCACTAAAAACCTCGGCCCCGGCACAGCCAACTGCGCTGCCAACCGCGGATGTAATGTTTTCAACCGCTTGGGTTCCCTTTATCCCGGTGAAGGCATTGGCGTTACCGGAATTAACAATCAAAGCCCCGGCAACCCCGCCGCCCAAACTTTCCCGGCATTTCAATACCGAGGCGCTTGCGGCTGTTGATTGGGTTAAAACACCGGCCACGGTTGTGCCGGGCGCAAATTCAGCCAGCAGCAGATCGGTCCGGCCCTTGTAACGCAGGCCACAGGCAAGGGCGGCCAGCCTGACGCCATTGATGTCCGGCAGCTTGGGGAATGTGGCTGGTGCCAATGGTGATACTTCTGGTGGCATTGCAGGGATGTCTCGTTTAATTGCGGCGGTTATTATTTCTTATCATCTTTATTGAGCCACTTCGATTTTAAAACGCTCAACCTTGGCATTTTCTCTCAGGCCGTCCAGCAATTTTTGCCCAATTTCCGAAGAAAGCTGGCGGATGATTTCATCACGGGCCATGGCCAGGGTTGGGGTCTTGGCCTTTCGCCGGCCCTCAACCCGTACAACGTGCCAGCCGAAGCGGGTCTTTACCCCGGACTTGCTATGGGCACCCACATCCAGAGAAAATGCCTCTTTTTCAAATTCCGCGACCATTGAGCCTTGGCCGAACCAGCCGAGATCACCGCCAGAAGATGCCGAGGGGCCGATGGAATGCTCCGCCGCCATGGCTTTGAAATCAGCACCGTCGTCGAGTTTTTTTATGACCTCCTTTGCTCTGGCTTGGCTTTCGACAAGTATGTGCCGGGCGCGAAGCTCATCACCGATGGGGACGTTTTCAACAAGGTCAGCGTAGCGTTTTTTTATTCCTTCTTCGGTTATGCCTTTTTCAATTTCCTGAGAAAACAGCATCCGTTTGAGGATTTGCCCCTCAATACGTGAAATGGCCTGTTTGTATTCATCGCTTTTATCAAGGCCCATCTCCTTTGCCCGCGTTGCCGCAAGTCTGGTATCGATAATTGTTTCAACTAACAATGCAATTACATCGGGGGTGCTGGCGCGCTGCAAGGCAGGCGGCAGCAGGGTGCGGGCCTCTTCAACCTCGGAAAGGTGGATTTCATAACCGTCCACCCGCGCCAATAATGGGTCAGGCTCGGCGGCATGGGCCGGGGCCGGCAAGACAATAGCAACCCCGACAATCATCAATATTGATTTCAAATATCTGTTCATGCTCATGCTCGGCCCTGTTTTTAATAACAATGATGGCATTAAGCCCCAATTGGCCCATTAAAAGCAACAATACAAAAAACAACAGGGCCGACCCCTGTTTTTAAGGATCGGCCCCGTGCTTTGGCCCTGTCATGGTAGTTTTAGTATGTTGTCTGGTGCTTATTCCCCAACTGATAATTAATTTTGGATGAATTATAAATCAGGCGGTTGCCGCCATTTCCTCATCTTCATCCGGCGTTTCTTTTTTGTTGTCTTTGTCCATATAGGCCTTGTGATCGCGGGCCTGGGTTCCGTCTTCATTAAAGCGATCAGAATCAAACGAATTTAAAATAATTTCCGACAGCTTTAGCATCAGGCGCACATCATCTGGCTGAAATTTGTTTCTTATGGAATCTTCCACAAGATTGCTCATGGTCATGGTCATTTCTTTGACGTGGGCAAAACGGGTGCTGCCTATGCGCTTGCTCATATCCCGGGAAACATCAACCAGACGCTTTACGTACCGGCCGAATTCCTCTGAACGTTCGCTGCCCATTCCAATTTCGGGGATTATACGATCAAGCAACCAGCTAATTTGAAATGCGTGGCGTTCGACCTTTTGTTCGTTTATTTTTGACCATGCGGTTTCGATTGTCCGCTTGAGGGTTGATTCCCGCATTTGCCCGGTCATGCGCTGACGCAACGGGTTGGGAACCTCTATTTGTGGAATGGTCATGGTTCCCGGACGGGTCTTTGAACGACGGTCCGGCCCAATATAATCGGTGGTAACCACAAAACGTTTTCTGGAATGGGTCAAATCGATTATCAGGTTTACCAAGGCATCGTCATCAACCGGCTTTATCAATATATGATCGGTACCGGAATTTATTGCGCCGCGAACGGCACTGGCTGAAGCTTTATCAACCAATGTGATTGCCATAATAAATGGATTTTCGCCAATTTCGCGATGGCGCACATCACTGATGAATTTATTGAAATCGCCATCAGCCAACGCGGTATCGCCAATGATTATTTCAACCATATCAGCTTCAACCGTGCGCCGGACATGGGCAAGGTTATCTGTGTCGAGCACATTTTTCATCCCCGCCGCGACAAGGGTGTTTTTTATGCCGCGACGAAGGGTGGCGTCTGGTTCGGCCAATACGACGCGAATATTCTCAAGCTGGTTAAGGCGCACTTACAATTCTCCATTTACGGGCGACCTTCTTTAAGGGCCATATTTTTTATTCAAATCAGGTGCTATTAGGCTTTTTAGCTTTTTGGCTTTTTAGCCTCCGGCTGGCCTTTGGCACCATTCCCTTGGAGCATTGCATTTGCACTCTGCGGGGGCTTTTGAGCCCCTCTGGTGCGGTATTTTTTAATTATTACTACCATTGGTTTATTACGGTAGCGTAACGATAAAATCGTTAAAATAGGGGCACTTAGTACCCCTTGTTTGTTAGTTAATAATTAATGAATTGGGCTGGCAAGGTCAATAATAAATTGCGACTAGCCCCAATTAACTCGAAAATATGGCAACCGGCGGGATTTTATATGTAAAATTAAACCACTATCGTTGACATAAAGGCCCCGCAACCCTAATTCTTTCCTTCTTGCAATTCGGGGATTCGCCCCATAGAGCCAAATACGGGGGCGCCTCATAAAGCGCTGAGGTAATACAAAATCCGATGATCGGTGCAATCGCCAAACGCCTGTTCGGTTCCGCTAATGAGCGTTACCTCAAAGGGCTTAACAAACACGTTGAAGCCATTAATGCGCTAGAGCCTGAATTGACGGGCCTAAGCGATACCGATTTGGCCGCCAGAACCGATTGGCTAAAAGAGCGTCACCAAAATGGTGAAACCCTTGACGATCTTATGATCGATGCGTTTGCCACGGTGCGCGAAGCAGCAAAAAGAGTTCTCGGCCAACGTCATTTTGATGCCCAG
>DAOWFT010000113.1 GCA_030637845.1 Thalassospiraceae bacterium | reverse complement strand
GTGTTTGGTTCGATCATGTCGGCAATAAGCTGTAAATCTACGCGGATTGATTTGCGGTCACTCATGTTATTATTGGAGTCGTCATTCATGACTTTCTCCTCAAGCCACGGTGTTCAGCGCAACCCTCGAGGAATCCTTCAAACACTTTATGAAATTCCGGTTCGTCCAAAAGAAACGCGTCATGACCTTTGTCAGATTCAATTTCAACAAAACTAACGTTGGCCCCGGCACCGGTAAGGGCGTGAACAATTTCACGGTTCTCGGATGTTGGATATAGCCAGTCAGATGTAAACGAAATAACGCAAAACCGAACTGGGGTTTTCAAAAACGCCTTGGCCAGCACCCCGTCAAACCTTTCGGCCAGATCAAAATAATCCATGGCCCGGGTTATATAGAGATACGAGTTGGCATCAAACCTGTCGACAAAGGTGACGCCCTGATGGCGAAGATAACTTTCGACCTGAAAGTCAGCATCAAACCCCCACGTTACCTGGTCGCGATTTTGCAGCCTGCGGCCAAACTTTCGGGTTAGGGCGGTTTGCGAAAGGTAGGTTATGTGTGCGGCCATCCGCGCCACGGCAAGGCCGCGATGTGGGTTTTTGCCCTGTTCAAGGTAAGAGCCGGCACACCAATCAGGATCGGCCATAATCGCTTGGCGGCCTACTTCGTGAAAGGCAATATTTTGGGCTGAATGACGGGCGGCAGAGGCAATGGGAACCGCGGCAAAAACCTTGTCCGGATATTGCGAAGCCCATTCCAAAACCTGCATCCCACCCATGGAGCCGCCGATTACGGCAAACAGGGTATCAATGCCAAGATGGTCAATCAGCAGCTTTTGCGCCCGCACCATGTCGGCAATTGAAATTACCGGAAAATCCAGCGCCCACGGTTTATTGGTATCGGGGTTTGTGTCCTTTGGCCCGGTGGTGCCTATGCAACCGCCTAAAATATTGGGGCAAACTACAAAATACCTGTCGGTATCAATTGTCAGGCCGGGGCCGACAACATCGCTCCACCAACCGGGCTTGCCGCTATAGGGATGGGTTCCGGCAACAAAGTGATCGCCGGTCAAGGCATGGCAGATGAGAATGGCGTTGGATTTATCGGCGTTTAGTTCGCCATAGGTCTGATAGGCAACATCAATCCCCTTTAGCTCAACCCCGCTATCGAGCTTCAATGGCTCGGTTTCGGCTAGGCGCACTGAAAACCCGGGGTGCGCGTCATTATTTGCGCCCCCTTTGGGGTTTTTGGCTCCAGCCGTGGCTGGCGGGTTAGAATGGCTACTATCTGCCGTCATATCGCTTAACTTACCTGATGGTTGCCCTGATGTATGATTTGATGGGTTAATTGCTATGTTTCAGGCGTGAAAGTGTCAATGTTTTCTTTGATTTCCGCTGCCAGTGGGTTTATCACTCAAGGGCTTTTTCATACGATTTATTCCCGGTTTCACCGGACAAACATGGGCCAAACATGGGCCAAACATAGGTTTAGTATTGATGAAAACCCTTGAAGAACTGCGCCGGGCCATAGATGCCATTGATGATCAGCTTCACGACCTGTTCATGAAGCGCACGGAAATCATCAAAGATGTCCGCAGTGCAAAAAAAGACGACAAGATTAAAATCCGCCCCGCCCGCGAGGCCGAGATTATATACCGCCTGCTCGAGCGCCACAAAGGGCCGTTTCCAAGGCGGGAATTGGTGCGCATTTGGCGCGAGCTAATAAACGCCACCCTTAGCTCGGAAGGGCCTTTTTCGGTTGGTGTTTTTGTCGGCGATGATTGCGAGGGATTTTGGGATTTGGCCCGCGACCAATACGGCAGCTTCACCCCGATGACCCCATACTCATCAACCCGCAGGCTGGTTGAGGTTGTACAAAACCAAGAAGTTACCGTGGGTGTACTTCCCATTCCCATACGCCGTGATGCTGATCCGTGGTGGCGCAGGCTTGCCACAATCGGCCCCGGCACGCCTCGTGTTATTGCCCGTCTGCCGTTTGCCGGGCCCGGCAACGCGCGTTCGGCCGAGCGCGAAGCGTTGGTCATATGCCCGGTTGAAACAGAACCTACCGGGCGTGATCGTACATATCTTGTATTTGAAAGCGATGGCGAATTGCCGGAAACATCATTTGCCCGGGCAATGGAAAAATCCGGGTTTGATGTAATATTTGCCACAGACTGGGGTGACCCAACCAGACCGCAGATATGGCTAAAACTGGTTGAGGTTGATGGGTTTGCCGAAGAAACAGACCCAAGGCTTGATGTGACCAAAACCGAATGTAAAGCTTTTGGTGGCGATATAAGCCGCATACTCAAGCTTGGTGGATATGCCATACCGCTGGACGAAGAAGACCTCGGGCCGGACTTGCAAGGCAGGAATTACAAATCCTGACGATAGGATAAGACAACATGAGCACCCCTTTTATATCTCCGCGTCCGGGCATAATGGATATTGATCCTTACGTCCCCGGCGCAGGCGCCATCGGGGAAAAGAAAGACATTATAAAGCTTTCTTCCAACGAAGGTGCGTTCGGGCCATCGCCAAAGGCGCTTGCGGCTCTAGCCGATTGCGCCCAGTCCATGAACCGTTACCCCGATGGTTCGGCCAGTGCGTTAACAGCTGCCATCGGTAAACGGTTTGGCCTTGACCCTAAGCGTATTGTTTGCGGTGCAGGTTCCGATGAAATTTTAAGTCTGCTGGCTTATTCCTATGCCGGGCCGGGTGACGAGGTGCTTTACACCGAACACGGTTTTTTAATGTACCCAATTGCGGCCAAGGCAGCGGGCGCAACCCCGATTGCAGCGGGTGAAACCGACCTGACAACCGATGTCGACAAATTATTGGCCAGTGTTACGGACAAAACCAAAATTGTATTTTTGGCTAACCCCAATAATCCAACCGGAACATATATCGCCAGTGCCGAGCTGCAACGCCTGCGCGCAGGGTTGCCGGTAAATGTTTTGTTGGTAATCGATGCCGCTTATGCCGAGTTTGTGTCGCGTGATGATTACACCCCAGGGTTCGAGATGGTTGATCAAGGAAACAACACGGTCATGACCAGAACGTTTTCCAAAATATTTGCATTAGGTGGGCTTCGTCTTGGTTGGGCTTACATGCCGGCAGAAATAGCCGATGTTATCAACCGTGTGCGCGGCCCGTTTAATGTTTCATCGGTGGCCCAAGCCGCAGGCATAGCCACATTGGAAGATATGGAATTTTTTAATAAATCACGCGAGCACAATATTGAATGGGTAGAAAAAACTCAAAACGCATTGCGCGATATTGGAATTGAAACAACAAACAGTGTCGGCAATTTTGTTCTGGCACGCTTTAATGGTGAAAACGGAAAAACCGCCGAGGCCGCCGATAAATTCCTGCGCGATAATTCTATTATTGTTCGCCAGATGAATGCCTATGGCTTGGCCGAATGTTTGCGTATTTCCATTGGTAGGGCCGATGAAATGCAGGCCTGCATTGATGCCCTTGGCCGTTTTATGAAATCCTAAAAATAAGAAATAAAAGATAAGAGATAAGTGAATTAATTATGTCACAGCCAAACAAACCAATTTTTGAACGCCCAATGTTTGAACGTATAGCCATAATCGGCATCGGCCTTATCGGCTCGTCGTTGGCCCGCGCGGTACGCGAACATGGTCTGGCGGGCCATATTGCCATTGCCACACGCAGCAACCAAACCCTTGAAAAAGCAGAAAAGCTTGGCCTCGGCGATAGCTACACAACCGACGCCGCCTTGGCTGCGGCTGATGCCGACCTTGTGGTTTTGTGCGTGCCGCTGGGCTCGATTGGTGTTGTCGGCAAGGCAATTTCCGGCGCATTAAAAAGCGGTGCAATTATCAGCGATGTCGGCTCGTCCAAGACATCGGTTATTAAAGACCTTGGCGGTTCATTGCCGGATGGGGTTCATCTGGTTCCGGCCCACCCGGTGGCAGGAACGGAATTTTCCGGGCCGGAAGCGGGATACGCCTCATTATTTGATGGTCACTGGTGCGTGCTGACCCCAACCGCAGATACCAACATGGACGCCGTAAAAAAAGTGCGCGGCCTGTGGGAGGCATGCGGAATGAAGGTCGAAGAAATGGACGCAGCCCACCATGACCAAGTGCTGGCCATAACATCGCACCTGCCGCAATTAATTGCCTACACCATTGTTGGAACCGCGACCGATATGGAAGATGATTCCAAGCGTGAGATTATGAAATATTCCGCAGGGGGTTTTCGTGATTTTACCCGCATTGCCGCCTCGGATCCGGTTATGTGGCGCGACGTATGCCTAAAGAACAAGGATGCGATTTTGGATATACTTGGTCGTTTCAGCCAAGACCTGAACAATCTTCAGCGCGCAATCAGCAACGATGAAGGTGATTTTCTTGAAACCATGTTCAGCCGTACCCGTGAAATTCGCAGTGGTATTATTGAAATGGGACAGGACAAGCCGGACATAAAGCCCAAAGACCAAACCTGAGCTGTCGGCAGTTTATTGCTGCCACTTTAATGGCGGCAGCTTACCTATGGCGATGGGGCCCAGATAAATAATATTTTCTTTTACCTCCACCCCAAGGTTAAGAAACGATCTGCCGTCGTCGGTTTTTTGTGAAAACGCGGCAAGGGTCATTTTGGCAACCACCGCATCACTGTCGCGAATTAGGCCGGCATCCCTAAAACGATTTATGGTCGGAAGCAGTCCGGTTATTTTTGCGGTCAATCGCCCGGCTGGTTGCATATTTTTATCCAGATAAATATTCCCGCCACCCGATATGGCAAGGGGATTGCCGTGTAGCACAACGCTATCGACAATTACCTTTCCGCCACCATCACGCCAATTGGCAAGTATTTCTTTTATACCGCCAGCGACCGTTAATGGCCCCGATATTTTTCCTGAAAAATTGGCCATTTGAACTTGATTTGAAATGGGCATGGCTTCACCCCACGGTAAAACCATGTTTGCCGCGTGGGCAGTAATTTTTATGGCGGCGGACGATTGGCCTGCCGTAATATTTGAAACCATATTTATTTTTATTTCATCGGCCTTGAGGCCAAAATTGGAAATACCATCGACAAGGTCAAGTTTTGCAATATCCAGTTTTATATTGTCCGGCAGCGTAGCGCCGGGATTAACCACCAGATTAAATTTTTCAATACTGCCGGAAAGATTGTACGGCCCATTAACCGTTGCAACAGCCATGCTGGTTTTACCGCCAAGGTCAATTTCGCCCAGCCACGGTGTCCACGGTTTGATGGTAATTATTGCCCGTTCGGTTCGGGTGCTGATTGCCGGAGAGCTGATTTCAGGATTGTCATAAGTGAGGGTTATCCTGCCCGGATATCCGCTTAAGAGTACATTTTCAAAGCTTATGGCATTGCCACGTAATTCTTCATCTGCGACCCAATTTGATATTTGTTTTTTTGCAAAACTGGCAACCCCGAACCATAAAAGCGACCACAAACCGACGGCCAATAGCGCGCTAAGCGAAAGTACCATACCGGCATTGAACATTTTTAATGATTTTGGCGGCTTATAGTTAAGCGAGGGGTGATCAAACC
>DAOWFT010000147.1 GCA_030637845.1 Thalassospiraceae bacterium | reverse complement strand
ACCAACCGCCGGGCCTTTCTTTTCTTCCGCCACGTCGGGCGTTATCTCAGGAAGGCCATATATCACCAGCGTCAAACGCCTGGGCCCGGCAAAGCCTTCGGAACTGTCCCAATCCAGGCCAGCATCGTTAAGCCCGGTTTCCACCAGACGCAGCAAATCATCTGCCGCGCGACCCTGCATCCGGGCGGGGATTTCTTCGGAAAATAATTCTAATAATAGCTCGGGCATTATCCGGCCCCGCTTTTTAGTTCGCCTGCTACCCACGCCTCACAGCAGCCTTTGGATAGGGCGCGCACCCGGGCAATGTATGCTTGGCGTTCGGTAACGCTTATTACGCCCCGGGCATCAAGCAGGTTAAAAACGTGGCTGGCATGAACACAATGCTCGTACGCCGGTAATGCCAATGGTTTGCCCAACGCCAATAATTCACCGCATTGTTTTTCTGCATCTTTAAAATGCTGGGTCAGCATTTCGGTATCGGCATGTTCAAAGTTAAATGCCGATTGCTCTATTTCGTTTCTTTTATATATATCGCCGTAGCTAACGCCACCCTCATCAGCGGGGAGTCCGTTCCAATCTAAATCAAAAACGTTTTCCACCCCCTGAATATACATGGCCAGACGTTCCAACCCATAAGTCAGCTCAACCGCAACCGGGTCGCATTCAATGCCGCCCACCTGCTGAAAATATGTAAATTGCGAAACTTCCATCCCGTCGCACCAGACTTCCCAGCCAAGGCCCCAGGCGCCAAGGGTTGGGCTTTCCCAATCGTCCTCGACAAAACGAATGTCATGGTTGGCGACATCAATACCCAGCGCACGCAGGCTATCAAGGTAAAGGTCTTGTGAATTATCCGGCGACGGTTTCAGCATTACCTGAAACTGGTAATAGTGTTGCAGGCGATTGGGGTTTTCACCATAACGTCCATCGGTTGGGCGGCGACATGGCTGCACGTAGGCGGCTTTCCACGGTTCATTTCCCAATGCACGCAACGTGGTGGCGGGGTGAAATGTTCCGGCACCGACCTGCATATCCAGCGGCTGCAAAATCACGCAACCTTCGCCCGCCCAGTAATCCTGCAATTTAAGGATAAGGCGTTGAAAGCAGGTATCGGGGTTAGGTGCAGGTATTTTGCCCATTGGTTATCTCAATATCTTTAGCCCGAAAACGGGCAATCGTCCCGACCACAGCTTTTGACATCTGGCGCCACAAACGTGCCGCAAACATCACATTTTACCATTTCTTCCACATTGGCCTTGGCGGCTTTGGCGCTGCTTTTTTCAGCTTTTTTGGTGGCATTGCCTCCACCCACCGAAACATCGCTCTTGCGGCCAAGCCACTTGAACCCCTGCCAAACTATGACAACGGCAATAATGGTAAAAACCAACTTGGTAAGACTAAATCCAAACATGTCTAACTTGTAGGGGCGAGGCGTTCAGCGGTCAACCGCTTAAAACATAGGAAATTGGCGTTATTTTAGCGAAATAGCCCCGCCATCAAGAACATTTTCCAACAAGTCCGTATAGCCCTCGCCTTCTGTATGAACTGCAATGCCCTCGAGCAGGGTTACAGGGGTTTTAACGCCGCGACGAAAGCTTACTATTACCCGGTTGGCGGGCTCGCCGGCACGAGGGTGAATGGGTAAAATTATAGCGTCCCCCGCCCCTTCGCCGTTTGCATCACGAAGGCCATCAATGGCCGCCATAATATGGCCGAGGCGGTCTGCCCGCTGGATGATAACCACCACCCCTTTGCGTTTGACTAACATTAGACCCGCCTGCAACCACGCAGCCAAATCGGCGGCGCCTTCCACATTGGCGGTGCGTTTCATTTCCCCCGGCGGGGGGTTGCCGCGCCCGGGGTCCATGAACGGCGGGTTGGCCATGATAAAATCATAGCCGCCTGCAACAATGTCTTTTGGCGGATTGGAGATATCGCCTTCAAATACCCTGAGGCTGGCTTCAAGTTTATTTTCGGAAATATTGGTTTTGGCCAAACTTGCAAGTTGCGGCTGGATTTCAATGCCATCGACCAGCACCCCGTCCACCCTGGCCCCAAGAGCAAGCATCGCCCCACCGACGCCACAGCCCATATCCAGCACGCGGCTTCCCGGTTTTGCATTGACGCTGGCGGCCAGCAACACCGTATCAATGGCGGTGCGGTACCCGGTGGCCGGCTGGTGAAACGTGACCCGGCCTTTGAGCAGGTGATCCTCTGTTGTTTCAGGTGGAGCTTTTGGGGGGTTTTTCATAAAAAACGGCTCTTTAGCTTGGGGGTAACGTGCAAGGTGTGGTAAATCTGTATCCAACAATAAAAGATTTTTTACGACCCTTACAGGGAAGAGTTTTAAAATGGGTGTTATAGTCAATCTTGAAGATAAGCGAAAAAAGCTGTCACCGCTTGATAAGATGGCGAGCCTTATCGAAGACGATCTCAAGGCGGTTAATCAAGAAATTGTAACCCGCATGCATTCCCCGGTAAGCCTGATACCGGAACTGGCGGGTCATATTATTGCTGCCGGCGGCAAACGCCTGCGCCCCATGCTGACCTTGGCCGCAAGCAAGCTTTGCGGATATGACGGCACCCGCCAAATACTTTTGGCTACCTGTATCGAGTTCATTCACACCGCAACACTGTTACACGACGATGTGGTTGATGAAAGCGAGTTAAGGCGTGGCATGGATTCAGCCAACGCGCTGTGGGGCAATCAGGCCAGTGTGCTGGTTGGTGATTTTTTATTTTCCCGTTCATTTGAATTAATGGTCGAAGACGGCTCGCTTGACGTGCTTGGTATACTTTCATCGGCATCAAGCGTATTGGCCGAAGGTGAAGTGTTGCAATTAATGACCACGGGCGACACCGAAACCAGCGAGACTGCGTACCTTGACGTAATTGAATCAAAAACAGCCATTCTTTTTGCCGCTGCTTGCGAACTGGGCGCCATCGTCGGTGAAAGACCGGAGCCCGAACGCGAAGCATTGCGCGCCTACGGACAAAACCTTGGGGTTGCCTTTCAGGTAATCGATGACGTGCTGGATTATCAAGCCCAGGAAGATACGCTGGGCAAAACCGTCGGTGATGATTTCCGCGAAGGAAAAGTAACCCTGCCGGTAATTTTGGCATTCAGTCGCGGCAACGATGAAGAGCGTGATTTCTGGCGTCGGACAATCGAAGGCCTGACGCAAAAGCCAGAAGACCTTGCCCATGCCCAATTGCTGTTGAAAAAGCATGGTGCGCTGGACGATTCGATTGAGCGCGCCCGTCATTATAGCGCCATCGCCAAGGATGCGCTGGGCCTGTTCCCCGAAAGCGAGATTAAACAATCGCTGTTGGACGTTGTTGATTTTTGTATCGAACGAGCAAACTAATTAAAAACCCCCAAGAAAAATCTTAATTATTTCTCTTGGGGGTTTTGTTTTGTTTATTCGTGATCAGGGGAGCCGTACATTCCGTGGAATTCTTCGTACATTCCTCGTTCGGCATCCTTGTGGCAGATGATGCAATTGGCACCGCGCGCAGACTTAACGTCTTTCGACATTAACCTGTATTTTTTT
>DAOWFT010000190.1 GCA_030637845.1 Thalassospiraceae bacterium | reverse complement strand
GGCCCTTGTCGGCGCCCTCAACATAAAGCTTTGGATTGGCTAGTTCCTTGGCCAACTCCGCTTTTTTTCGCTCGAGCCGTTTTACCCATGCTTCACAATCTGTTGTTTCTTTTTTTAACGGCCCAATAAGCGCACGCTTGGCGGCGGCGGCACGGCGGGCTTCTTTTTTATCAACGTATTCTGTTACGACTGGTTTTTCTTTTTTGGCCTTTGGGGTCTCGCCACGCTCGGCCTGACGACGGCCCAGCAAACGCGAGCGATAATCATCAAGGTCACCATCAAATGGTATTACGTCACCGCCTTCGACCAGCCAAAAAGTATCTACCGTGGTTTCAATAAGGTGGGGGTCGTGACTTACAAGTATTACCGTGCCGTTAAATGAGTTTAACGCCTGTATCAACGCCTGCCTTGAATCCACATCCAAATGGTTGGTTGGCTCATCCAGCAACAGAATGTTGGGCTTGTCTGCGGTTATCAAGGCGAAATTAAGCCGGGCTTTTTCTCCACCGGAAAGATTGCCGACTTTTGTTTCGGCGCGTTCTTGTTGAAAACCAAAACGCCCCAACTGGGCACGGACTTGTGGTTCGTTATCGCGGGGCCGGGCGCGCTCCATCAATATGAACGGTGTAGCCTCAACGTCCAATTCTTCGGTTTGGTGCTGGGCGAAATAACCAACCCTCAGACGTTTTGATTTTGTAATATTGCCGGAAAGCGGCTCAAGCCTGCCTGCCAGTATTTTTACCAAGGTTGATTTACCGTTACCGTTGGCCCCCAACAGGGCTATGCGGTCATCGGAATCAAGGCGCAGGTCAAGGTCCGATAAAACCAAATTATCGCCATAGCCCGCCGACAGCTGTTCGGTGGTAAGCAAGGGCGAAGCCAAAAACGCCGGTTCGGGAAAATTAAAGGAAATGGATGCTTCGTCACGGTCTTCGGGGATTGGCTGCATTTTAGCCAGCATCTTAATCCGCGATTGCGCCTGCTTGGCCTTGCTCGCCTTGTAACGGAAACGATCAATGAATTCCCTTATATGTGCGGTTTGGGCTTCGCGCCGGACGCGCTGTTTGGCGTTTAGTTCCAGACGTTCGCGCCGGGTTTTTTCAAACCTGTCGTAGCCACCCTGATAAAGGGTCAATTTGGAATGCTCCAGATGCAGTATTTCGCTGACCGAACGGTTAAGCAATTCGCGGTCATGGCTCACCAGCACAATGGTTCCGGGATATGTGCGCAGGTATCCTTCTAGCCACAATGTCGCTTCAAGATCCAGATGGTTGGTTGGCTCATCCAATAGCAATAAATCCGGCTCGGAAAATAAAAGCGAGGCAAGAGCCACACGCATTCGCCAACCGCCGGAAAATTCAGCACAGGGCCGCGCCTGAGCGTCATTATCAAAACCCAGACCGACCAATATTCTGGCGGCGCGGGCATGGGCGCTATGGGCCTGTTTATCGGCGAGCCGAGAATGAATTTCGGCAATGCGGTGGGGGTCGGTTGCGGTTTCGGCTTCCGCCTCCAGCGCCACCAGCTCTTTATCGGCCGATAAAACCGTATCCAACAGGCTTTGGCTGCCCGATGGGGCTTCTTGATGGGTTAAGCCAACTTTCCAGCGGTTCGGCATATGGATATTGCCGCCATCCAAATCCAAATCGCCGGATATGAGCCTTAACAAGGTGGTCTTGCCGGTGCCATTGCGCCCGACAAGGCCAACCCGGTGGCCGGTGTTTATGGTGGCATCGGCACCACCGAGCAAAACTCTGGCACCAATCCGGTATGTGATTTTATCAAGCCGTAACATGGGTGGGTGTGTATCACGCCCGGATAAATGAATAAAGAAGGGTTATATGCCATGGCCCCATTGATGTAGGTTGGGTTTATGAGCACAAAAGACCCAAGCAAGCTTGAAATACGCATCAGGGGCCTGAAAAAGGCATTTGACAGCAACCGGGTGCTTAATTCCATAGATTTGGATATCAGCAAAGGTGAAATAGTCGCCATCGTTGGCGGTTCGGGCTGCGGCAAAACCGTATTGCTGAACCATATTCTGGGCCAGCTAAAACCGGACGGGGGCCAGGTTTTAGCCGCCAACCACGAAACCGATGCTGCGCCGTTGGTTGATATGGCCAAAGTCGATGAACATGAGTTAGGGCTTATCCACACCCACTGGGGGGTGGTGTTTCAGAAAAATGCGCTTTTTTCCGGCTCGGTCATGGACAACATGGCATTGTGGTTGGACGAAATAAAAAATTTGAATGCTGATGAAATAAAACCCATCGCCACCAGCGCGCTTGAATCAGTCGGCTTGCCAATTACCGATGATTTTCTCTCTCTTCCCGTTTCCGATCTTTCCGGTGGCATGGCTAAACGGCTGGCCGTGGCCCGCGCCATTGCCATGAGCCCGAATGTAATTTTTTATGATGAACCCACCACCGGGCTAGACCCTGCTAGCGCAATGCAAATCCAAGACCTGATAGTTGCCACCCATAGCGATAAAAGAACAACCGTGATTATCACCCATGACAAAGACCTTTTAAAAAGGCTTAAACCACGAATTATAATGCTGCATGGTGGCTACGTTTATTTTGACGGAACCTTAGATGAGTTTGAAAAATCAAGCTCCGAATTCATTCGCCCGTATTTTGACCTAATGGTGTCGCTACAACAGCGCAAAACCCCTGTTTTATAAGTTCTTTATGTGACTTATTATTATGTGATTAGCATCACTGTTTATACATACGTATTAAGGTTATATAATCAGCTACCGGTGCGAGGTTAAACCGCACCCTCTATCATACATAAAAGGCACGCTTAAAATGGCTTATACAGTTGGCAAGAATTCAATAATTGCGACCCTCTTTGTTTCTGGAGTTATGCTTGCGCTTTCCGGTTGTGCCGGAAAGACGGAAACCATATCTCAACAAGGTGGTGCGGTTGAAATTGCCCAATACGGCGAAGCCATAAATCATTTTCGCGAGCTAATAAAACAAAAACCCAATTCAATGGAAGCCCACCTTGGCCTTTCGCGCAACCTACGCTGGGCCGGGCAGCCCGCCGATGCGGCAAAAGTTCTTGGCAATGTAAAAAAGAAATTTGGAAACGAGGGCGAATACCTTGCCGAACTTGGCAAGGTTCGCATTAATCAGGGCATGATCGACGAAGGTGTAACCATGTTAGGGCTGGCATCTGCTAAAAACCCCGATGACTGGCGACTTCATTCCGCGCTGGGCATAGGAAATGATTATCTTTCGTTTTATGGCGATGCACAAAAATCATACAAGCGTGCCTTGGAGCTTTGCCCCGATGACCCGGCGGTAATGAACAACATGGCCATATCACAGGGCCTATCGGGAAATATCGACCGTGCAATAATCACGCTTGAAACCGCACTTTCGTTTGAGCGCCACACCGAAAAAATATCCAAAAACCTGAAAGTATTTAAAGATGCGCGCGACCTCTGCTCCACCTGCGGGGGAAAGTACCTGCGTGATTCTAAGGCCCGCATTCTGGCAGCCGGGCTGCGGGGAACCGATGATCGCTCATCTTGTGACCCCGAACCGGCGTTTACCCAAACCGCAACCGCCATGACAGAAGAACTAACCGATGGACCGTCAATCAACATAAAGGTTTATTTTGAATTTGACTCATCCATCCTGCGCTTTGAAACCAAAGAAACACTAAACGAACTTGGCCGCGCGCTTATGTCTGATGAACTTTCCGCCTATCGCTTTGAAATAGCCGGCCATACGGACGCGGTCGGGACGAATGAATATAACGTGGCCCTTTCCGAATACCGGGCCAAGGCGGTAATGGATTATCTTGTTACCAAGTTTGGAATTGACGCCAGAAGGCTGGACACAGCCGGCTTTGGCGAAGAACAACTGCTTGATCCTGAAAATCCCGAAAGCGATAACAACCGCCGGGTGCAAATAACCAGATTAGGCAAAATGTGAATTTCACAATAATTACTTCTTAACCGCAAAGCCTTCGTTTAAAAGTTCAGCCAAAACGTTTTCCACGTCTGATTTTATGCGCGCTGGCGGTATGGCGGTGAATGCGGCCGACATGATTTCTGCCATTTCATCGCCGGTCATTGGCTCGTCGACAGAATGGCCCATAAGCCGCCAAATGGCCGCCGCGGTGGGGTTAAGGTTGTAAATGCCAACTCCATCCGGGTGAACCAGAAACACGTCTTCGTCTACTTCGCGAAAATCGGTTTGCGGATGACGCAACATAACACTGCTCATAACGCTTTTTGTTTTACCGCTCATGAATTAAATCTTTCTAGTAAAAACCTGGCTCCATCTTCGCTTGTCCCATACCTTAAACGCAGGCATTCGGCACCCGCAACCATTGCATTTAAGTTATCCAACATTTCCAGCGCGCCAACCTCGTGGCCGATGCTTTGCATAATTGTATGTTTCAGTATTTCGCTGTTGGATGCCGGCATTAGTTCCGCCACCACACCCGGGGCGCGTTCCAATAAAATAATCCTGTTAACGGTTGCGCGGGTGCCCAGCGGGGCAAGGGCGTTTTTATCCATATCAACATATAAAAAACTTTCGCTTTTGGGGCCTTGGTGGGAATTGATAAAATCGATACTTTTAGGGCTAAGATCGTCCGGCAACGGCAGGCGCAGGCGCGGCAAAAGCCCCGGCGAAACGCCAATGGAACCAGCCGTCGGATCAATCGGGGTTACGTCATCTGCAAATACGCGCGCACCCCCTGCCGCCAGCAATACCGCAAGGGTGCTTTTGCCCGCTTGATGGGTGCTGGGAAAAACGCTCAAGCCCCCATCAAATTCAACCGCCGCCGCATGCAGGGCGAGCAATTTATCGCTAGCGGCTATGAAAGCGCGCTCAATATCCAAAAGCAGGTCGCAAACCGCATCTACCGGGTCGGCCAGCACCATGCGTCCGCCCTCTAGCCAGGGCGAGGTTCGCTCATAGCCAGCTGGGCCGCGCCTTAGCCTTATTAACGGTTGGCTGGCACCAGTCGTATTCGGGATAATTTCCCCCTCGCCCCAGCCACGAAGAACATTTTTTAAAACATCAACAAGCTCGTCACAGCCATCAAAGGCTATGGGATTCTCTAAACAATCAAATTGTAGCTGCATTAATGTCTTTTCCTTGACCGTGCCCATTAAAACAAAAGGCAATAAAGCCAGATAAACAGCCAGACAACCTGAATGCAACCTGAACGCCCTCTTCAGTAGCGTTTAAGGATGGATGGTGCATTGTTTTAATCACAAAATGAAGCGCCGGGATTTATAATTATCCAACCATTATGAGATGCCCGCACACAAAAAAGCCAAGAGAATGGAGAGCCACAGATGGACGCCGAAGACAG
>DAOWFT010000101.1 GCA_030637845.1 Thalassospiraceae bacterium | reverse complement strand
TACGTCATAACAACCCTTGTGCTTATGATCGGTGTCGGTTTTGGAACTTTTGTAATTGGCACGGGCACCGCCTGGATTGTTACCATGTGTAATTTTCCCGCCAAACGCATATTTGAATGGGCGCTTTTGTTACCAATGGCTGTTCCCGCATATGTAATTGCCTATGTCTATACCGACCTTCTTGAATATTCAGGCCCATTACAAAATGCACTGCGCAGCTCATTTGATTGGCAAACAAAAGGCGAATACTGGTTTCCGGAAATAAGATCCCTCGGCGGGGCCATAACCATGATGACCATGGTTTTGTATCCGTATGTTTACCTGCTGTCGCGCTCGGCCTTTCTTGAGCAATCGGTTTGCGTGCTTGAGGCCAGCAGAACGCTGGGCCATGGGCCATGGCGAGGTTTTTTCAGGGTTGCCCTGCCGATGGCTCGTCCGGCAATTGCCGTGGGGGTAAGTTTGGTGATGATGGAAACGCTAAACGATTTTGGCACGGTTGATTTCTTTGCCGTCGCCACATTTACCGCCGGTATATTTGATGTCTGGCTTAACATGGACTCGCCCTCGGGTGCTGCCCAGCTTGCCAGCGTGCTGCTTTTGTTTGTCGGTGTTCTGGTCACGCTTGAACGCATTGGCCGGCGCGGACGCAAGTTTCACAATACCTCAACCCGCCTGCGCAAATTGCCCGGCTATCAATTAAACGGCTGGGTTAAGTGGCTTGCATTTACCGCCATGGGCATTCCGGTAATTACCGGATTTGTGGTTCCGGCATGGGTACTGGGAAGGTACGCTGTTGATTATCACGCCAGCGCGCTGGATACATCGTTCTGGGAAAATGTCGGCAACTCCCTGATGCTTTCTGCATTGGCGGGCGTAATTGCGGTAAGCGTTGGTATTGTTTTAGCCTATGGCCTGCGCCTTGGACAAAACAAAGGAGTTCGCTTTCTGACACGGCTTGCCGCCCTTGGTTATGCCGTTCCCGGCGCGGTGCTTGGCATAGGGATAATTGTCGCCCTTGGCTGGGCCGACAATGCTATCGATAGCGTGATGAGAAATAATTTTGGTATTGCAACCGGATTGATCCTTTCCGGGACAATAGCGGCTGTTACATTTGGTTATGTAACAAGGTTTTTATCACTTTCGTTTGGGACCCTTGATGCCGGTCTTACAAAAATAACCGCCAACATGGAAGGTGCCGCAAGAACCCTTGGCCTTAACAGGTTTTCCACCCTCAGGCGTGTTCATATTCCACTGATGCGGGGATCCATATTAACCGCCGGGCTTTTGGTGTTTGTCGATTGCATGAAAGAATTACCGATGACCATGATTTTGCGTCCGTTTAATTTTGAAACACTGGCCACATTCGTTCATCAGTACGCATCTGATGAAATGTTGCCCGAGGCATCGCTGGCGGCACTATCAATTGTTGGCGCAGGAATAATTCCTGTTATTTTACTAAGCAAGACCATGGTCGGAAAAAATGAGCCCAACACCGGAGAAGGCAGATGAGCGGTATTGAAATGAAACGCATTCGTCATGCCTTTGGCAATGACATGGTGCTTGATGATGTTTCGCTTGTTTCCGGCCCGGGTAAACTTACCTGTCTGCTGGGGCCTTCGGGGTGCGGAAAAACAACCCTGTTGCGCCTTGCCGCCGGATTGGAAAATCTGCAGCAAGGCCAGATTGCGATTCAAGGCATTACCGTTGCCGATGGCGCCAGCGGGTTTTCCGTAGCCCCGGAAAAACGCGATGTCGGATTGATGTTTCAGGATTACGCGCTTTTCCCGCACCTGAATGTTTTTGAAAACATTGCCTTTGGCATAGAAAAGCTTAATGCAGAACGGCGCCAGTGGATAAAAGATTCCCTCGAGCAAATGGGGCTTTCACATCACGCATATAGTTACCCCCACACGCTATCGGGCGGGCAGCAGCAACGGGTTGCCCTGTTGCGAGCCTTAGCGCCGGAACCGGGTGTGTTGCTGTTGGATGAACCTTTTTCCGGACTTGACGTAACCCGCCGGGCCCAGGTGCGCGAAGAAGCGCTTACATTCCTCAAGCAAAGCGGGGTTGCGGTAGTGATGGTCACCCATGATCCGGAAGAAGCAATGTTCATGGCCGATCACATCGTAATCATGAACGAAGGCCGCGTGGTACAGGCCGGAACGCCGGTGCAGACATATTTTCACCCGGTCAATGGTTTTGTCACCGAGCTTTTTGGCCCGGTCAACAGGTGCCGGGGTGTGGTGGCAGACGAACAGGTAAAAACACAATTGGGAACCTTTAAGGCATCGGGTTTTAAAAACGGCTCGGAGGTCGTGGTTATGCTGCGACCCGAAGCAATATTTATCTCTCCGGATGGGGAAAATGCGCCAGCCAAGGGCGTGCATTGTGTTCCCGGACGGGTTAGCTCGACCCATCCCTTGGGCAGTTCGAGCCACCTGCACATCATTGTTGATGACGGAAACGGCGGCGAACAAACATTGCACGTTCGCACCCCGGGTATATCGCTGCCCGCGGTTGGCTCAAGCGTAAAGGTGTGGGCCGATAAAGACGGTGCATTTATTTTCGCCGCCAACGAATAAGCTTGCGCCCGGCAATTTTTGCACCCTTGGCGCCCTTTTTTGCCCCGTAGCGGGCAAAGCATTCCCCGCATTGATATAATTTATCCATTTAATATCAACTAGTTAGGCATATATTCCGGCTGGCACCCTTCTTGCAATCTTGTTAGTGGAGTATTGCGCGCCCGTGTCTATGCGCTGGCAGTACAAAGGTTTAAGTCGCCCAAGGAGTGTTGGATAAATGTCGGTTTTAGGTGGTTTAACATCAAGCATGCTGGGCATGATGACCCAGAGCAAGGCGCTCGATTCAATCGGGCTGAATATCGCCAACATCAACACCGCTGGCTACAAAAAGCACGACACCCAGTTCCAGACCATCCTCAGTCGCACCACCAGTAACGTTTCTGATTTAGGCGGCGTAAAGCCGGTGACCCGACCCAATATCACCCTTCAAGGTGAGGTTACGTCGTCTGGGCGCGACCTTGATATAGCTATTTTTGGTGAGGGGTTTTTTGTTCTCAATACCGAGCGCGATGGTAGCGGAGAAACCCTTTATACCCGCGACGGCTCATTCCAGACCGTTCCCGGCAATGATATATCCGTGCTGGCCGATGATGGCGTCACCACCATTACAACCCAGGAAAAGTTCTTAATCGATAAAAACGGTCTTTTCGTTATGGGCTGGGAGGCACAGCAAAACGGTATTGGTTTTGATACCACCGGCGCATATGCCGCCATGCGTATTGATCCTTATCTTTTTCAGCAAGTCGGCGTAGGAACAACCGACGCAAGCTATATTGCCAATCTTCCCAATCAGGCCGCCGCTGGTGATAACTTTGTCTACAACATGAATGTTTTTGACAACGATGGCGGTGCCCATACGATTGTCGCCAATTTTACCAAGGGAACAAATACGGGCGAGTGGACCATGAGGGGGGATTATTATCTGGCACCAACGGCGCAGGTAACATCCATGACCCTTTCCGGTTCGGTTGAAGCCAGCGACACCTTCAGCGTCAATGTTAGCGGCCATACCGTAACCTATAGCGTTACCGGCAGCGAACCCAACATGGACGCGGTACGCGACGCACTGGTTGCTGCCATAAACGGAAATGTCCTTATATCAAATGATGTTACGGCCAGTGCCGGGGCTGCGGGCGAAATAATTTTAACCGCAAATACCGCTGGTACGCCCTTCACCGCCAGCGCATCAACCGCTCAGGGCCTTGGCAGCGTCTCGCAGACAGATACGGTCACCCTTACGGGGTCGTTATTGGGGGGTGATAATTTCACCATTAATATCGATGGTACCGATTTCACGGTTAACGGCCCGCTCACTCTGGCGGCGGCCCGCGATGCACTGGTAACGGCGATTGACCTCGACGGCAACTACACGGCAACCGCAACAGGTGCGGGTGAATTCACGGTAACCGCAACCGCAGCTGGCGGGGCATTTACCATTACGCCAAGCGTATCAAATGTGGCTAATACCGCAGATAGCGTTACGACAACACCATCATACATTGCGCTTACCGACAATGGGATTTCCGCACCCGTAAACACCGTTGCAAACTCCGACGGATTAACCAGCGGCGCTCCGGTAACATTGACGTTTGATAGTAGCGGCAAGATTATTACGCCAACAACGGTTCCCTACGCCATTACCTGGGCAAATGGCACCACAACGAACCTTAATCTGGATATATCGAATATTACGCAATATACGGGCGAATTTTATACCCAGTCATATTACCAAGATGGTTATGGAAGCGGTGGCCTCAGAAATATTCAATTTAATGAACAGGGCCATGTATTGGGCCAGTTCAGCAATTCAATTACCCGCCCCCTTTACCAGCTATCGCTGGCCATATTCGCAAACCCCAATGAGATGGAACAACTAAGCGGTAACCTTTTCAAACCGACCGGGGAATCTGGCAGCGTTACCCTGACCACCGCCGGTGAAAACGGCTTTGCGGTAATTTCACCCAATAGCACCGAACTTTCCAACGTCGATGTGGCAGAGGAATTTGCCAAAATGATTATGGCCCAAGGCTCATACAACGCCTCGGCAACGGTATTTCGCACCATTGATGAAATGATGGTCTCAGCCAGAGATTTAAAGCGATAGCAATTGGCATTAATGGCTGGTTTTAGCGAAAATTATCCCTAAGCAGACCCCCCTACCCGGCAATTTATTCCCCTTTAAGTGTGTTTGGGCAAGCGGTGCCCATCTGCAGCCGGCTACTGAAGCCCTATATATAAAAATAATCAATAATTTCAGCTAGTTATACAGGTTATCTAGTTGGCACGGAATTCGCATCGCATATGGGAAATATAGGCAAAGGCATAAATATCAGGCCCCAAAAAAAGGGGCAAAAGAACGGGAATAAAGAAACATGAACCGCATCGTAGATACAAATATTTGGCCTGACAGCCGGTATCGGACCCCAGCCCGGATCCGGCGTCAGGTTTTTCAAGTTCTAGGTGCCGCTATTTTAAGTCTGGCGGTGCTTTTGGCCCTGTCGGTATGGGCGCCGGCAAGTGCGGCTTCACGCATCAAGGATATATCCGAATTTGAAGGCGTCAGAGACAACATGCTTGTTGGCTATGGCATTGTGGTTGGTCTTAACGGCACCGGCGACAGCCTTAGCGACGGCCACTTCACCAAGCAAAGCCTTAAATCCATGCTTAACCGCCTGGGCGTCAAGCCAACCGATGGTGGGCTGGATTCAGATAATGTGGCTGCCGTAATGGTTACGGCTACCCTGCCGCCATTTGCAGCCAAGGGTGCGCGAATTGACGTAACCGTTAGTGCGTTGGGTGATGCCGATAGCTTGCTGGGCGGAACATTGCTGGTTACGCCATTGCTTGGTGCCAATGGTGATGTTTATGCGGTATCCCAAGGCGGCATTGTGGTCGGCGGGTTTACCTCCGGCGGTGCAGCCGAAACCGTGACCAAGGGCGTGCCGACCAGTGGTCGCATACCCAACGGGGCGATAGTTGAAAACGAAATCGGCTTTGACCTTGAAACACTGAAAAGCATCAAGCTAAGCCTGCGTAATCCGGATTTTACCACATCACGGCGCATGGCTCAGGCGGTTAATGCGTTTCTGGGAACGCTAGCGGCAACATCGACCGATCCCGGAACGGTAAATGTAGTTGTTCCCGAGGCCTACCGTGGCCGTGTGGTTGAAATGATTACCGATATCGAACAGTTGCGAATTGAGCCCGATCAGATGGCCCGCGTAGTGGTTGACGAACAGTCCGGCGTTATTGTGATGGGTGAAAATGTTCGCATTTCGACCGTTGCGATTGCTCAGGGAAATCTTACCATCCGCATAACCGAAACACCCCTGGTATCACAGCCCAACCCGTTTGCCCAAGTCGGCACAACCGAGGTTGTTCCTCGCACCCAGATACAGATTGATCAGGGCGCGGAACAAAAACTTGGCGTTGTCGATAGCGGTGTAACGCTACAGGAATTCGTAAATAGCCTGAACGCACTGGGGATTGGCCCACGTGACATGATCACCATTTTACAGGCGGTCAAGGCAGCCGGCGCCTTGCAAGCCGAAATAGAGGTGATGTGATGAACGCCCTCGATTTCCAAATGCAAACAGATATGGCCATGAGCCAAAGTCGCAAGACACCCAACATGAAAAACATTGGCGTCGCAAACGAAGCCGCAATGCGAAAAACCGCTAAAGAATTTGAAGCCATGTACATATCGCAAATGATGCGGCCAATGTTCGAAGGCATTGAAGCCGAAGAACCATTTGGCGGCGGACAATCTGAAAAAATGTGGAAATCACTTCAAATTGATGAGTACGGCAAGGCAATTTCCAACGCCGGTGGTGTGGGTATGGCCGATGCGGTAATGCGCGAAATGATCATGTTACAGGAGGCAAGCCAGAAATGAACCACGATGCAAGAGTGATGAAAATAATTAATGCCGGCAACGAATTGATAGATTTTATAGAGAAAGAGAACAAATCTCTGCTCGAAAGCAAAGTCGGCTTAACCGAAGATCACAACACAGAGAAAGATGTATTGATTCGCACCTACGAAGGCTATGTAAACACCTTTCAGGAATATTCCGCAGACATAACTTCTCTGGATGAAGATGTGCGCGATGAAGTAAAAAGCATTTCCGACAGGCTTAAAGATGTCATTGCAAAAAACATCATCAGGCTGCGCTCTCGTTACGAAGCCAACATGATGTTGCTTGAATCCTACGCCAAGGCTGTAAACGAAATCAGCTCAAACGATCTTGCCTATGCAGGTAACGGCGAGATCGTAAATAACTCATCTTCCTCAAACTCACAGACTAAAGCTGCAACGCTTAACCAGTCGCTGTAATTTATTGGAGTTATTGTAATGTCCGGCAATATGACGCTAGCGCTGCTAACAGCCCAAACTGGTCTTGCGGCAAATCAGGCTGCCCTGGATACAGTAACCAATAATATTACCAACGCAAACTCGCCTACTTATTCGCGCAAAATTGCCGTATTTGAACAACGAACGGTTAATGGCGTCGGCGCGGGCGTACAGATATCAAAAGTAATAAGAAATGTTGACGAAGGATTGTTGAGAAGTCTGAGAAATCTATATTCCGGCTTAAACGAAACAACAATACAGGACACATATTTTAAAAGGATGCAGGATCTGTTCGGCACCCCGGCCGATAACAGCTCCATAAGCCATATTTTAACCAAGTTTACCAGTGCGATAGAAAGCCTTGCGGTATCGCCAGAAAAACCTTTGGAGCAAACCGAGGTTATAAGATGGGCACAAGAAACCACCCTTAAGATTAAGCAAATAGATGAAACCATTCAGGATCTTAGGCTTGAAGCAGACATCGCAATTGCCAATGAGGTCGCCAAGCTTAACTCAATCACCGAACGCATTAAATCGCTAAACGAACAAATAACCAGAAACAAAGTAAGTGAAACGGATATTACCGGGCTTGAAGATCAGCGCGATGCCGACATCAATTCACTTTCGGAAATTATTTCCATAAAGTACTTCACTCGAGCAAACGGTGAGGTGGTTGTATATTCCAGTGCGGGCAAGGTTCTGGTCGACAGCGTTCCGGTTGATATTTCACACGCACCCGTAAGCAAGGTTAACTCATTATTTTTGTACGATTCCGGAGATTTTGACGGTATATGGGTAGGCAGCAGAACCAATTCTGCAAATGACATTACCGATAATCTTGGTAGCGGAACATTGAAAGGGCTTGTCGATATTCGCGATAATGTCCTTGGCGGCCTACAATTTCAAATCAATGAATTGTCTTCGCAAATGCGCGATATTGTTAACCAGGAACACAACAGGGGAATTCCCTTCCCCGGAATGCAAGAAATGGCCGGCACAAGAATATTTGCGGACCCTGCTTTGCAAACAATTACTCTGGATGATGCGGCCGGTGTTGATGATGTTGCCATCGTCATGACCGATGCGGATGGTAATCAAACCGCATTAACCACCCTTGAGACGATCATGACATCAGCCACCTATGGTAGCGCCGCACAGGCAGCAGACGGGCCGTGGACAATTAATGAGGTTGCCACAACAATTCAGGACTGGCTAAGGGCGAACGGGGCAGTAAACGCGGTAGCGGCTGTTGACGCAAGCGGGAAATTTAATATTCAGCTTAATGAATCAAGTGCCTATCTTGGCTTTCGTGATCAGGTTGCCACCGCAAACGGTAGCGCCCATGAAGATGCATCAATCGGTTTTGACGCAGACGGTGCAAATGGCATAGACGAAACGGTTGGTGGTTTTTCTAACTTCTTTGGATTGAACGATTTTTTTGTCGACCACCAAAACAGTAATATTTTTGATAGCGACGCACTGCCGTCAACTTATATTTCCACAGCTGCCACGCTTGATTTCAGAAACACGACTGGTAGCATCGTAACCCCAGGCCCAACGCTATCCATTCCTGCGGGCAGTTCTCTGGGTGATATTGCAAGCATCATAAACAATGGTGTCACCGGTGTTAGCGCATCGGTAATTGCCGATGGTTCGCACCAAAGGCTACGCATTATCCAATCTTCGCAAGATGTCCTTGTGATCACACAAGATGTGACGGGCGGCGATACCCTGCTTGATGATATTGGTCTAAAAAAATCAAACGCACAGACAGCAGGAATGCTGGAGATACGTTCTGACATTGCGTCATTACCCGCGAACATGTCGCGGGGAGCGGTGCAGTGGGATGCCGGTATTGGTGTTGCGGGCGAGTATTACACAAGCTCAGGTGACGCAAGCTCCATTCTAAGCTTGGCCCAACGCTTTGCCAGCACCGTAAGCTTCAACACAACCGGTGGAATTGCCAGCAGCACTGTTACGTTTTCCGATTATTCAGTGGCGATCCTTTCCAACAACGCCTCTTTGGCCAGCACCAATGAACTGCAAATTGAATACAAATCCAACCTTACAGCTAGCCTACAAAATAAATCTGACAGCATTAGGGGGGTAAACCTTGATGAGGAAATGTCCCAACTTATGCTCTTTGAGCAAGCCTACGTTGCGGCAACACGGGTCATGAGTTCGATCCAAAAAATGCTTGAAGCTCTTGAAGCCATTGTATGATTTTGAGGAATAACCGATGCTAAAAATAGCAAATTATGCCGCAACCCAGCAATTGAATCGCTACCTATCGCAGATTCAATCAAGAACCTACGACCTTGAGGTTCAAATCAGTAGCGGGAAAAAATCTCAGAGCTATACCAAAATCTCAACCGATTCACAGTTTCTGGTCTCGGTCGAAAATTCGCGTGATTTGCTACAAAGGTTTACCGAAAATAATCAAACTATGGATTTTAGAATGAAGGTTTCTGAATCTGCCGTCACCGGAATTGAAGATTCGATAAATCAATTCTTGTCCGCCCTTACCAACACCTCAATAACCACAGATCCCAGCGCATCAGAAGTATATAATATTCAAAAATGGGCCTTTGATTCCATGATTGCCGTAGAAAGCTTACTTAACACCACTGCGGATGGAAGATATGTATTTGGCGGCAACCGCAACCTCAACCAGCCGGTTGATCTTGGTCTGACCAACCTTGAGGACTTTCAAGCAAAATATGATGGCTACGTTACATCCTACCCAACAACCAGAGATGCCCACCTTGCAGATTTTGAACAAGATAAAAACCTGACCAGCGGGGCGGTTAATTGGCTTCAATTTGAAAATAATTCGCCAGCCAACGACAGAATAACCGCATCCAGCAATGAATTTAGTCATGTTGCAGTGGGATCAACCATTACCATCACCAATACCGTCAGTAACAATGGAACATATACGGTAATGGATGCTGATGCCGGCGGCACATGGATAGAGGTATCGCCGGGCAGGCTGACAGACGAAGGCACGTTTTTGGTACCATTTTTCACCGACCTTAGCGCAAGCAATGACACATCGATGACCAAAAACGTTCTTCCCGTATTGGACACCATTTCCGATACTGCCGGAACCTTCACCGGACTTACCGCCGGGATGAGCATTGATATATCCGGCAGCAACACCCCTGCGAAT
>DAOWFT010000095.1 GCA_030637845.1 Thalassospiraceae bacterium | reverse complement strand
TGATGCGGTGCTGATGGTCGCCCCGGCCCAGCACGTTCGCGCCGTGTGCGAAATGGCAAAAGACAGTTGGAAGCCGGGCACGCCGATAATTCTTTGTTCCAAGGGCGTGGAAAAAAATACACTTTTATTAATGAGCGAAATTGCCAAAGAAATATTAGGCGATGGGGCACCCATAGCAATTCTTTCCGGGCCAACATTTGCCAAAGAAGTTGCAAACGGATTGCCAAGCGCCGTAACCCTGGCCTGTGCCGATGCCGAGCTGGGCCAGCAACTCGTTGACGCGATGGCATCAAAAACTTTTCGTCCCTATTATTCAAACGATATTATTGGCGCACAACTTGGCGGTGCTATTAAAAATGTGCTGGCCATTGCCTGTGGCATTGTCGAGGGACGGGGCTTGGGCAACAACGCCCGGGCAGCACTTATTACCCGCGGCTTGGCCGAAATTGCCCGCCTCGGCAAAGTGTTGGGGGCAGACCCAATGACATTGATGGGTCTTTCCGGTCTTGGCGATTTAACGCTTACCTGTAATGCGATGCAGTCGAGAAACTTTTCATTAGGCTATGAACTGGGCCAAGGAAAAAAACTGGCCGAGGTTTTAAGTGAACGCAACACCGTTGCCGAAGGTGTTCCCAGTTCCACCAGCGTTGTTGAGCTGGCGCAAAAAAATCAAGTCGATATGCCAATTTGTCAAGCGGTTTACGCGATACTGAATGTTGAAGCCGATCTTGATTCCGTCGTTCTTGGCCTGCTTAACCGACCCCTTAATGTTGAATAAACGCGTTGAATAAACACGTTTAATAATAAAATTAATAATGGAGAATAAAATGCTGTTTGCAATTTACGCAACCGATAAGCCGGGCGCCCTTGAAACCCGCATGGCGGCAAGACAGGCACACCTTGATTACGTTAAAGCCGGTTTTAACGATAAAATATTAACCGCCGGGCCACGCCTTTCCGATGATGGTGAAAAAATGATAGGCTCGCTTATCGTGATTGATTTGCCCGATCGTGGCGCAGTTGATGATTTTTGTAAAAACGATCCTTATGCCATTGCCGGAGTTTTTGAGCGTGTTGAGGTAACCGGTTTTAAGGCCGTATTTCCCATGAACGATTAAAGTCATGGTGAGAGCAAAGCCCGTATGCAGCCTTGATGATATCCCGCTAGATGAAAACAATATTGGTCAGGCGGCGATTGCAACAAAAATAAACATGAAAAAAGTTTTCCTTATTGCGCTACGCAAAGGAGATGATGTTTTTCTTTATAAAAACTCGTGCCCGCATCTGGGAAGCCCGCTGGATTTTGAAACAGGCAAATTCCTTAACCCCGACAAGACCCACATAATGTGTTCAACCCACGGTGCCCTGTTTGAAATTGAAAACGGCGGTTGTATTCACGGGCCGTGCGCCGGCGATAAACTAGAGGCCATACCCTGCCGGGTTGCGGGGGGCATGGTCTGGCTTGATTGATGCTTCTAGGTATTGCCCAGAGCTTTAATATGTTTGATAATCTATATCCCGCTATTCAATAATTAAGTTAACGATCAAGTCAGCAATCAAGAAAGTGCCAATGATTTCAAGGCACTTCACCAAAGGCAGGAGCCAGCAATCATGAGCGATGCACAAATATTTCCCGTACCAACAGACCTGGCCAAAAGCGCATGGGCCGATAATGACAAGTACAAGGAAATGTACGCCCAATCGGTAAATAACACGGATGTGTTCTGGGGCGAACATGGCAAGCGGCTTGACTGGATAAAGCCATACACCAAGGTCAAGGACGTTAATTTCAACGCCCCCGATGTTTCCATTAAATGGTTTTATGACGGCACGCTCAATGCATCCGCCAATTGCATTGATCGCCATCTGGCAACCCGTGGCGATCAAACCGCTATTATCTGGGAAGGCGACGACCCGGAAGTTTCAAAAAACATTACCTATCAAGAATTACATGACGAAGTTTGCAAGCTGTCTAATGCCATGGTCGCGCGCGGAATCAAAAAAGGTGACGTTGTTACAATCTATATGCCGATGGTTCCCGAAGCCGCCTATGCCATGCTGGCCTGCACCCGCATTGGGGCAATCCATTCGGTTGTGTTTGGTGGGTTTTCACCCGAAGCACTGGCCGGACGCATTAGCGATTGCAAATCAAACTGCGTTATTACCGCAGACGAAGGTGTGCGCGGCGCAAAGTCGATACCATTAAAAGCAAACACCGATGCGGCCATTAAAAAATGCAGCGGGGTTGATACCGTGTTTGTGGTTAAGCGCACCGGTGGAAAAATCGACTGGGTTGATGGCCGCGATATTTGGTACGACGAAGCAACCAATGACGCCGACGCAACCTTTACCCCGGTTGAAATGAACGCCGAAGACCCGATGTTTATTCTTTATACCTCTGGCTCTACTGGCCAGCCCAAGGGCGTGTTGCATACCACCGGCGGTTACATGGTTTATGCGTCTATGACACACCAGTACGTTTTTGATTATCATGATGGTGATGTTTACTGGTGTACCGCCGACGTTGGCTGGGTTACCGGGCACAGCTATATTGTTTACGGGCCCCTTGCCAATGGTGCAATTACATTGATGTTTGAAGGCATCCCAACGTACCCCGACAGCAGCCGTTTCTGGCAGGTGTGTGACAAACACAATGTAAATATTTTTTACACCGCACCAACGGCAATTCGTGCATTGATGCGCGACGGCGAAGGCCCGGTTAAAAAAACATCCCGCAAATCAATTCGTTTGTTGGGAACGGTGGGTGAGCCCATTAACCCTGAAGCATGGCTTTGGTATTACAACGTGGTTGGTGAAAAACGCTGTCCAATTGTTGATACATGGTGGCAAACCGAAACCGGCGGCATAATGATTACGCCGCTGCCCGGCGCAACCGCAACAAAACCGGGTTCGGCGACACTGCCATTTTTTGGCGTGCGTCCACAAATTGTTGACGCCGAGGGCAACGAACAAGAAGGTGCCTGTGAAGGTAACCTTTGCATTGTTGATAG
>DAOWFT010000008.1 GCA_030637845.1 Thalassospiraceae bacterium | reverse complement strand
GAGGCACATGTATCGCTGTTGGGTGTAATTAAAATTCTTATGGCGTTGGTGGTATTTTTGTGGATTGCCAATGCGCTTTCGCACATGGTCGAAAATCGTCTTGGTAAAATTTCACACCTGACCCCATCGCAACAGGTTCTGTTCGGCAAACTTACGCGCGTCGTGTTGATAGTTGTTGCCATATTGATTGCGATTAATTCGGTCGGTATTGACTTAACCGCGCTGGCGGTATTTTCCGGTGCGGTTGGTCTTGGTGTTGGGTTCGGTTTGCAAAAGGTGGTTTCCAACCTTATTTCCGGGGTGATCTTGCTTATGGATCGTTCGGTAAAACCCGGTGACGTAATTGCCATCAACGATACCTATGGTTGGATAAACGCAATCGGCGCCAGATATGTTTCGGTTATTACCCGCGATGGGATTGAACACCTTATTCCCAACGAAGAACTAATCAGCCGCCCGGTTGAAAACTGGTCATATTCCAACCGCTTGGTGCGCCAACGCCTGCCCATTGGTGTTTCCTATGAAAGCGATATTAAAAAAGCAATTAAGCTGACCGAGCAAGCGGCGAGCGAATTTGATCGCATTATGTCATCACCCGAACCAAAGTGTTTGTTAAAGGGGTTTGGCGAAAGCTCGGTTGATCTTGAGCTTAGGGTGTGGATTGAAGACGCGGAAAAAGGTTTATCCAACATCAAAAGCGAGATTTACCTACGTATTTGGGATCTTTTCCACGAAAACGATATTGAGTTCCCGTTCCCCCATCGCGATATAAAAATAAGGGGCGCAGTTCCGGTGCGGGTTGAGGGGCAGTAAGCGCCCCGCCCGTCACATAAACGTGATAAATCAAGGCCTGCCTTGATTAGCCGGCAAGGCCACAGTAAAGTAAGCCAGCCCCATATAAAAAGAACAATAAAAAATGGGTGATGCCTTTTGTGCTCATAAATCCATGGTGGATGCGGGAAAAATAGTTCCACCACAGGAGTTAATTTAAGTGAGCGATATTTCGCCAACAACAGATGAAAATGAATTCGCCGGCAAAGTAAAAGCCGCGCGGGCGCCGTTGTGGGCGGTTGGCGGGTTCAGCTTTGTTGTTAACATGCTGATGTTGACCATTTCCATTTACATGATGCAGGTATTTGATCGCGTCCTTACCAGCCGCAGCACCGAAACGCTGCTTTACCTGTCGGTAATTGCCATCGGCGCCGTTTTGATTTTGGCAATACTGGACTATACGCGTTCGCGCATCATGCAGGGCATCGGGGTATGGATGGATCGCTCGCTTGCCCGGTCTGGTTTTGAACGCGCGGTTGAGGCCGAACTTGCCGGAACCGGAGCCCGCACCCAGATACTTCGCGACCAAGGTGACATCAGAAATTTTCTTTCTAGCCCGGCAATGTTGACCATGTTTGATGTTCCATGGGTGCCGGTCTATATCGCCTTTGTTTATATGCTGCATGGCGCGTTGGGCAATATTGCCTTGGCCGGGGCAGTGGTTTTATTTATGTTTGCGTTTCTTAACGATGCAACCACATCATCCCTTATGCGCGTTGCGGCCAAGCGTCAGTCTGAAAATATGGGCGATGCCGCAAGTGCGGTTCGCAATGCAGAAGTAATCGATGCATTGGGAATGAAGGGACGGATGGCCGTTCGTTTTGCATTTGAAAATGATAAATCCCTTTCCGATTCATCAGCCGCCAGCGCACGTTCGTCGGCGTTGCAATCAGCGGCCAAGTTTTTTCGCCTTGCTCTGCAAATAATACTTTTAGGAACCGGTGCGTATCTTGTGCTTGGAAATGAAATAAGTCCCGGCGCAATAATCGCGGCATCAATTATTGCTTCGCGTGCGTTGGCCCCGTTGGAACAATCCATCGGTTCATGGAAGCAGGCGGTTGGCGCCTATGCGTCTTATAAACGTCTTGGGGTTTTTCATTCGGCCCCGCGCCTGCGCGAAGATGGAACCGCGCTGCCCACCCCTGAGGGGAAATTGGATGTGGAAAGCATTTCATATATTCCCCAAGGTGCCGAGCGTGCGGCAATTTCAAAGGTCGCCTTTAAGTTAAAACCGGGTGAAATGCTGGGCGTCGCCGGGCCATCGGCATCGGGCAAAACAACCCTTGCCCGTTTGCTGGTTGGCGTTGCCGGGCCACAGATAGGAACCGTCAGGCTGGATGGGGCCGATGTGTTTACCTGGCCCCGGGGCGACATTGGCCGCCATATTGGTTATCTGCCGCAGGATATTGAGCTTTTTTCCGGAACCGTCAGGGAAAATATCGCCCGTCTTTCCGATGCAAACGACACAGAGGTAATAACCGCGGCCAAGCAAGCGGGTGCCCACGAAATGATTTTGCGTCTGCCGGGTGGCTATGACACCAACATTGGCGATGGTGGTAAATTGCTGGCCGGTGGTCAGCGCCAGCGCATTGCCTTGGCCCGGGCGCTTTTGGGTGATGTGCGTTTTGTGGTTCTGGACGAGCCCAATGCCAATCTCGATTCCGAGGGCGACCAAGCCTTGGCCCTGGCCCTGGCGCACCTGAAAGAGCGCGGCATTACCACCGTGGTCCTTGGCCACCGGATGCCGTTTGTTGAACTGGTTGATAAAATGGTGGTGCTAAAAGAAGGGCAAATGGTCATGTTCGGCCCGCGGGAAAAGGTCATTGAAAAATTGCGCGAACTTGATCTTGCCCGGGTTAGCCCTGAAAAAGACACCGGCCAGAAAGGGGGCAAGAAATGAACGCGCCCTTTGACAAAAATAATTTTACCAAACGAGCAGTTGAAATATTACTGGCGCTAAGAATTCGCGCCGCCGCGATTTTTCCGCCACCACCGTTGATGCTGGCGGGTGGCGTGCCTGACCGACCCCCGGTTGGCAGGTTTATAATGTTCGGAACCATAATTGTTGCTGTCGGCGTAATTGGTTTTTTCCTGTGGTCGGTTACGGCGGAAATTTCCAGTGCGGCAATCGCGCCGGGTACGGTTGAGGTCGATAGCAACCGCAAAACAATTCAGCACGTTGATGGCGGCACCATTGCCGAGCTTCATGTAAGCGAAGGTGACAGGGTTAATGCCGGGCAGGTTCTGTTGGTGCTGGACGGGGCCGAAGTAAAAACACAGGCAGAATTACTTGAAGGCAGGCTTGTAAGTTTGCTGGCACAGGAATCCCGCCTGCTTTCCGAACAGGCGGAAAAAAACGAAATAACCTGGCTAGCGGCCTTGGACAAATTCAAGAACACGCCCGCTTACGGCCAAGCAATATCAGGGCAAACCCGAATATTTGAAAGCCGGGGCCGGGCCGATATGGGCGAGATAAGTTTGCGTGAAAGCCGCATTGCCCAAACCCAAGGCCAGATAAAATCCTTAGGCCGACAGGTTGAAACCGCAACCCGCGAGCTGGAAAGCCTGCAAGCCGATCTCAGGCGAACGGAACAATTGCTTAAGGAAGGTTACGCAAAGGCGTCGCAGGTTCAGGCGTTGCGCCGTGACGAAGCCCAGATGCAGCTTCGGATTGATGATATGAAGGGGCGGATTGATAGCGCGACCAAGGAAATAGCGGTTAGCGAAATAGGCATTGGCAATGTTGAGGTTTCACGGATTAAAGAAATCGACGAAGAAATGCGCTCGGTTCAGCGCGACCGCGCCGATACCGAGGATAAATATAATCTCAACCAGCTTCGGCTTGAGCGCCTCAAGGTCGTTGCCCCGGTTGCCGGGCAGGTATTGGAGCTTCGTTTTTTCTCAAAAGGCGGCGTCATTCCACCGGGCGGGGCAATTCTTGATGTTGTTCCCGAAGGCGATCTTTTAATTGTTGAGGCGCGGATAAACCCGCTTGATATTGATGTTGTTCGTCCCGGCCTTGGTGCCGAGGTAAGGCTATCGGCACTAAAAGCCCGCACCACCCCCAGCCTTAAGGCCAAGGTGACAAAGGTTTCAGCCGATGCCTTGAGCGACAAACAAACAGGTGCCCCGTATTATTCGGCCCGGGTTGAGATATTGCCGGGTGAACTGGCCCGTATCGGTGATGATGGTGGCCAGCTTTATCCCGGCATGCCCGCAGAGGTAATAATAGTTACCGGCCAACGCACCTTTCTGGAGTATCTGCTTTCCCCACTGGAAGACAGCCTCAATCGTGCATTCCGCGAACAGTAAAATCACGGTAAAATTAAAGAAATCACCAGATACCATTGGGCTACCATTGGGGGCTTATTTCGGGTAAGAATCCACCCAGCTGGATTCTGCGATCAATCGAAACAAGTGAAAAACAATGAGCAAACGTAAAAAGAACCAAGCCTCGCGCGGCACCTATAAAAAGATTTTTGACTTTTTTAATGCACCGGTCATGCAGGTTGACTGTGGTGCAAAATGCGCCCCGCTAAACGGCGGCGAACCGGTTTGTTGTTCGGCTGAAAATGCAATTCCCGTTGTGCAGATGTCGGAATGGAAATTATTGCGCTCGCGCACCGACATGTGGACAAGCTTCGTTGCAAACGATGCCGCCAGTAGAAAAATTGTCGAAGAACTAGACACCACTTGCAAAGCAATTGAATGCAACGGTGCGCGCAATTGCGAGCGCGATAACCGTTCGCTTGCTTGTCGCACGTTTCCGTTTTTCCCCTATATAAACAAAGACGGCGATATTATCGGGCTGTCATATTATTGGGATTTCGAAGACCGCTGTTGGGTGATTAGCAACATGGCATTGGTTGAGCAGGATTTCATAGATGAATTCATTCGTTCTTATGAAATATTGTTTGAAAACGATCCCGGTGAATACGAGGTATTTTGCGACCATTCGGCATCCATGCGCCGGGTTTTTTCCAGATGGAAAAGACCATTTGCGGTAATTGGTCGTGACGGTGAATTTTACAAGGTGTTGCCCAAGGGCGCCGGCATGAAAAAAATCAAAGAAAAAGATCTGCCCAAGTTTGAGCCATTTAATTCAGACAAGGCCTTTGCCAAGGCCGTGCGCGAAGCAAACGAAGCAATGGAAGATTAATTATCCAGCGACTAGCTTTTTTTCCAGTGTTGCCGTCTCAGCCGTTTCATCATCATTGTCGGCAGGCATCCCGGCATTTTTTACGAAAGGCTTCATTTTCATGTCGCTTTTAAGGATGTGGGAAAAAAGCCATTCGTGAATAAAATCGGCAACCTTGTGCCCCATTATATTTACATAAGACCCGCTGGTCGGCCTGACTTCTTCAATCAGCTTATCCAGTTTTGTTGAAAGCCGGTTGTGTTCGGTAAAATGAACATCGCGTTCGGGGTATTTAATTAGCCGCTGTAATTCTTCTTCGCGTCTGAAGTGGTCGTTGGCTTGGGAATGCAGCTCTTCCAGAATTCCTATAAGCTCTGCAGCGGATTCAAAACTGCCTACTTTCCCCAGAAAGCGGTTGATAATTTCTATGATTTTTTTGTGGTCGTCATCGATGGTTCCGCCATCAATGGCCAACCGGTCATCCCATGAAATTATCTTTTTCATTAATCACTTGCTCCGAGAATTTTACGAATCCTGCATAAATGCTTCATTTATCACGAATAATTTAAGCAGGAATTGCTGACAGCAACCTGACGGGAGCAAAAAATATAAATAATGCCTTATTTCTCAGATAATTAGTTAATATATGGCCCCTACCCACAACATATAGTGATGGGTAATAACAGTTTGGATATTGCTGCAAATACTGCAAAAGTGGGGCGCTAGGGCCGTGTAGGGCAGAAAAATTCCACCGGTAAGCTGGGTAAAATGCTCTGAGGGGGGCCAATGATCAGGATTGCAATTGCAGCTTTCATGCTGCTGGTGGGTGCTTTGCACACCCATGGGGCGCAAGCTGCCGAAAAAATATACCTTAATTCCGGCATCCGCGATCCATTCACCACAAAGAACAAAGACGGGTTTGTAGACCTTATCGTGAAAGAGGCATTCGCACGAATAGGGGTCGAGGCAGAGGTTATTATTTATCAGGATGCATCAAAATCTCTGGGTAATGCCAATGCCGGGATCGACGATGGGGCCGCCCTGCGCATCAAGGGCATGGAAAAAAAATTCACCAATCTGGTAATGGTTCCGGAAAAATTGATGGATAACGATTTTATCGCTTATTCCTGGGGCATGAATACAAAAGTTGACGATTGGGAATCCCTAAATAAATACAAGGTGGCATATATTGATGGATGGCATATTTTCAAAAACAACATTAAAGATCACCCCGCACTGAGCACGGTAAAAACTCCACAGATGTTCTTTGACGCCCTTTATCAATTGCAAGTTGACAT
>DAOWFT010000168.1 GCA_030637845.1 Thalassospiraceae bacterium | reverse complement strand
CAAAACCTTGTAACCGCTGTGGGGGCGCGGAACCGGGCGGCGAATGCTCATGGGGGTCCACCGGGTTAGCAATGAATAAATTTCAAACCCCCAGCTAAGACCAAGTATGTCTTTTAAGGCTCTAGTTTCGACTTCCGGTATATTTACCGGTTGCTGTTTTTGATAAATGCACGATTTCATACAGTCGTTACAAATGCGGTGCCCGGTGCCGGCACAAAGTGGATTATCAACGGCAATAAGCGCAAGCGCGGCAACGGCGTGGCCTTCTTTTTTGGCCTGATGCATTTCTGAAATGCGCTCTTCCAACGGGCAACCGGTTAAATCAATTCCAGCATCATTTTTGCTGTAGCCGCCTGTTTTTTTATCGAGCAAGCCTTTGGAACATGAATCCTTGCCTCGATCATGACAAATTACGCAGTAATTTATTTCATCCAACGCACCGATAAGATTACAACCGTTATCGGATAATTTAAAACCATCACGGTAGTGAACGCGTTCTGGTGCAAAATTACGCGCGTTTATTCCGGGCGCTATTTCAACCGTATCGGTTTTTACAAGATTTTCTAAATCAAGCTTTTGCGGTTCATTAAATAAAACGCAGTCTTTATGCAGTGCGCGGCCTTCGGCTGTGTAGGTCGCCCACAATGCATAATCGGCGGCCTTGGAAATTGCTAACTTGTTTGCATCTTCGTCGTCCAGCCATGACATTATTTTTTCGGCAAATTTTAGTTCGTTAAAATCACCATCAATTAATTCAGAAATATCTTTCGCAAGGGCAAGTCCATCTATGGCCAGCGCATCATCAATGCTTTTCCCCTTTAACGCGCGGCGTTGTACGAACAAACGCTTGCATGAATATATTGGGTCTAGCAATAAATGTTGTTTTTTAAGCTCGGCAACTTCGGCCTCAACGCTAAAAAGTTTTGCAATAAATTCATCAACATGGGGGCTGAGCTCTAATAACAAATCGGCCTCAACCTTGACGTCGATTGTGGCGGCTTCTTCGCGTGCATTTTTAAGACGCTCGGCCAGTTGGCCATTGGCCTTTGCCAGTTCGGCCATGAACACGCCATCAAGACGGGCAAGACCATCTGTCTGGTATAAATCGTTAAATGTAAAACCGTGGGCTAGTTGAAGTTTTGTCATATGCCTATAATTTCAATTTTATGGTGGGCGGTGAGTAAGTGGTGTCTTATATTAAAATGAGAGCCGATTGAACACCCATTATAGGGAAAAAGCCAATGCAGCCACTTATCTATGCCGGAGATATAGCGCCGGAAAAAACGTGGGAAACCATCAAAACCGACCCTAATTCGTTACTAATTGATGTCCGCACCCCAGAAGAATGGTCATGGATTGGTGTGCCTAACCTTTCAACCCTGCCCGGGCGCAGGCTAAATTTAGTGCCGTGGCAGATATATCCCGACATGCACCAAAACCCCAATTTCGTAGCCGAGATAAGCGAAATAGCAAAACCCGAAGACGACAAGATAATTTTATTAATTTGTCGTTCCGGGGTGCGTTCGGCCTATGGCGCAAGCCTTTTAACCGAAAACGGATTTAAGCATTGCTACAACGTTGCCCACGGGTTTGAGGGCGACAAAAACAGTGCCGGGCACCGCGGCACCGTCAACGGATGGAAAGTTGCGGGCATGCCCTGGCGCCAAGAATAAATTTGAGGAATAAAATTTAACCCAGCCTTAATTAACCCAGTGCTCTGGTTAAATCTTCCTTCAAATCTTCGATGTCTTCAATCCCCACCGACAACCTAACCAGGCTGGGCGATATGCCCATTGCGGCGCGCTCATCATCGCTCAGGCGTTGATGGGTTGTGGTTTGTGGATGGGTAATCATGGATTTAAGGTCGCCAAGGTTGTTGGCAATATCTATTATCTGAAGTTTGTTCAGTGCCTTAAAGACATCTTGCTTGCCGTTACCTTTTGCTTCAAACGAAACCACGGTACCGCCGCTGCCAGACATTTGTTTCATCGCTAGGTCGTGTTGCGGATGGCTGGTGAGCCCGGGGTAAAAAACGCGTTCAACGCCCGGTAATGTTTCGAGAAACTTTGCCAGCGCTAGCGCATTTTCAGATTGGCGGGTTACGCGCAATTCTAATGTTTCGAGGCTTTTAACCAGCACCCATGCATTAAACGGGCTAAGCGATGGGCCAACGTTGCGGTAAAACGGTTGCAATTCGTCTTCGATAAACGATTTATCGTTAGAAAGAATTGCCCCGCCCAAAACCCGGCCTTGGCCATCAATATGTTTGGTTGCTGAATAAATTATTATGTCTGCGCCCAGCTCTAGTGGTTTTTGCAAAATAGGTGATGCAAACGCATTATCAACTATTAACTTGCCGCCCGCCTTGTGGGTTAGTTCGGCCACCGCTGCAATATCTATTATTTCCAGCGTTGGGTTGGCGGGGGTTTCAATGAACACTGCGTCGACCGGTGTGCTTAATGCTTCTTTCCATGCATCCAAATCAGAGCCATCAACGAATTCTGTTTTAATGCCAAATTTTGGAAGGGCGGTATTGATAACGTATTCACAACCGCCAAAAAGCGCACGCGATGCCACAACCCGGTCACCAGCTTTAAGCTGACTGGCAAGGGCACAATAAACCGCCGCCATGCCAGATGCCAAAGCGCGACAATGATCTGCGCCTTCTAGCAATGCCAGACGGTTTTCAAACATTGAAACAGTTGGGTTGCCATAGCGGGAATAAACGTAATGGTCTATTTCCCCGGTGAAGCTTTGCTCGGCCTGTTCGGCGCTGTCATAGGCATAAGCCTGGGTCATGTATATTGCTTCGGAAAGCTCGCCATGATGGCTACGGTCAAGGCCGCCACGAACCAATTTGGTTGATTGGCGCCATTTATTTTCGTCTTTGGTATTTTCGTTTTTGTTGCTCATCTTAAACTTCTCCAATAAAAAAAGCCCGAACCGAAGGTCAGGGCTAATTCCACTGCTTCGGCCTTTTAGCTGCTTATTTAACGTGGCCGCAAGCCAGCCGGCCAAATCACCACGTGAGGAGAATATGCCCAGATTGGGCCTAAAAATCAACCCCGTTTAACATTTCTGGCAATCGGGTGTTGAATGGCTCATATATAATACAGAACCCAATTTTGAGGAGAACTTCATGTCTGGTCCAGTTACCACCAATAATCTGTTTTTTGAAAACACCGGGATGGACCGCAGCCGGACCGAAACCATTGTAAGCGACGCCCTTAATGGCTCCGACGATGGCGAGCTTTACCTTGAATATCGCCAATCAGAAAGCTTGGTTTTTGATGATGGTCACCTAAAAGGGGCAAGCTTCGACACCGCCCAAGGGTTCGGCTTGCGCTCGGTCGCGGGCGAGGTAACGGGATACGCCCACGCGTCCGAGCTTTCCGAAGATGCCATAAAGCGTGCCGGGCAAACCGTAATATCGGTACGCAAGGGAAGCGGTGGCATCATGGCCCCGCCCCCACCCGGCACCAACCGCAAACTTTACGGTGATGAAAACCCGCTTGCAGGAATGGAATTTTCTGAAAAGGTAAAATTGTTAGAAGAAATTGATGCCTACATTCGTGGTCGTGATGAACGCGTCAAACAAGTTTCTGTTTCAATGGCGGCCAGCTGGCAAGCAATAGAAATAATTCGCGCCGGTGGTGCAACCGCCGCCGACATTCGCCCACTAGTCAGGTTAAATGTTTCTGTTGTGGCAGGTAGCGGCGATAGAATGGAAACGGGATCATACGGTCATGGCGCACGGACCGGGTATGAAGAATGGATAAGCCCGGAAAACTGGCATCTGGCGGCCAATGAGGCCTTACGTCAAGCAATGGTAAACCTTGAAAGTGTGCCCGCACCGGCGGGTGAAATGGAAGTTGTGCTTGGCCCCGGTTGGCCCGGCGTTATGTTGCACGAAGCGGTTGGCCATGGATTAGAAGGTGATTTCAACCGCAAAAAAACATCAGCCTTCGCAGGCCTGCTGGGCGAACGTGTAGCGGCGCCCGGTGTTACGGTGGTTGATGACGGCACGTTCCAAGACCGACGCGGATCATTAAGCATAGACGATGAAGGCACGCCAACATCTGAAACGGTTTTAATCGAGGATGGTATTTTAAAAGGGTACATGCAAGACCGCATGAACGCCCGGCTAATGGGAATGGACGTTACCGGCAACGGCAGGCGCGAAAGCTACGCCCATGCACCAATACCACGCATGACCAATACATTTATGTTGGCGGGCGAACGCGAGCCTGAAGAAATAATTCAATCCGTTAAAAAAGGTATTTACGCGGTTAATTTTGGCGGCGGACAGGTTGATATTACATCGGGCAAATTTGTTTTTTCCTGCACCGAAGCCTACATGATTGAAAATGGCAAGGTCGGTGCACCGGTTAAGGGTGCGACCCTAATCGGCAATGGCCCCGATGCAATGAAGAAAGTTTCGATGATTGGCAACGACCTTAAAATGGACGCCGGGGTCGGAACATGTGGCAAGGACGGCCAAGGGGTTCCGGTTGGGGTCGGCCAACCGACATTAAAAATTGATGAAATTACCGTTGGTGGCACGGCGGCTTAAGGCCGAAGGATTTTTTTCAAAACCCTAATAGGCATATTCCCTAAATACCGGATCAACTGATTTTTTCCAACGCCCGTTATAGGCAAACAGCAAATCTTCGGCCGCCGTGGTTCCGGTTTCGGCAATATGAAACAGTGGTTTTAAGAACCTGGTTTCATCCAAGCCGACGCCATCCAGCCTTTTACGGCCAGCCAATCCGGCGTGGGCAAT
>DAOWFT010000017.1 GCA_030637845.1 Thalassospiraceae bacterium | reverse complement strand
TTCACGTTCTGCACGTTCTTCAGCGGCTTTTTGCTCTTCGCCCAGGCGCTTAACTTCGATTGCGTTATCTTTAAATACCTGTACCGCCTGTGCCATATTACCAATTTCATCGGTTTTATTTAGTGCCGGCACTTCGGTTTCCAGATTGCCGTCGGCCAATTTACCCATGGCCGCCGTCATGCCATTAACCGGACCAACGATGGAGCGAATAATCAGGAAGCTGACCACACCCGCTATCAACAAGCCAACCGCCAATAAAATCCATTCGGTATTCAGCAGGTTGGCAACAGCGTGTTCGTTGTCAATGGAGTCGTTATCGAGCAGTTTCTGCTGGTTTCTCTGCATGCCGCCTTCGCGCACACCTTCGGCATTCTTTTCGCCCAGCAACATATTCAATAGCTTGCCCGCACGCGGGGCCGCTTCGGCAACCAATGTGTAGTTGGCCATGTTCCATTTTTTGGAACCACGTATTTCAAACATCTTTGGTGGCAGCGGGGCGAATTCTTCGCGCTTGGCGGCAAACTCTTCAAAAGAAATCCGCTGGGCGGCAGAAAGGTTGCTGACTTGACGCGACAGGTCAGCAAATCGCTTGGTGTTTTTTGCCCAAAGTCCATCAAAGTTTTTGGCAAACTTTTCATCTCCGGTCAGAAGGTATGCACGGATATTTGCAAGGCCCAAACCAAACGAGCCGCGGGTATCTGCCATCATGCCCAGAATCTGCACCCGGTCACCGCCGGTACCACCTTTGCCCTGTAGTTCCATATCAATCATGCTTGAAATACTTTTAACCATCACCCCGGCAAGTGGGGCGGCCTCATTTGTAAGCATCAATGTCGCCGGCTGTTCTTGCGGGGTCTTGGCAATGTCTTCTACTTGTTTCTGGGCAATACGAAATTCCTCGATTATGCCCTTGAAGACCTGCAAGTTTTCAACGTTTTGGGGATTGGTCCAAGATTTTGAAAGCTCATCCATATTGGCGACTGTTGTATCAATGTCCGCCCATACTTCGGTGCGCTGGTCCTTAAAACCTTGTGCGCCGGTAAGCATATATCCGCGCAAGGCGGCCAATGAACCATAGATATTTTTGACCATGTTAGAACTGGCCGCAGCAGTCGGCATGCGCAAATTAACAATTCGTAGCGCGGTTTTATCAATGGCCGATACATTCCATATTGTCATCCCGACGGCTACCGCCAAGATAACAGCCATGGACGCGAAGCCGAGTATTAGACGTTGGCTGATTTTGAGGTTCATTGGTTGGTTTCCTGCTTGGTTATGTTTGAATGAGTCTAAAATATTAGGAATTTTTTATACATCATTTTGTGCAGCATGGCCACAGGGGTTGTTGCGGCTAACGCATTGATAAGAAAGTATACTATCTATTCATCCGTGGCGGCGATAACAAGGGATTATTGAGTTTTTTATCTGTTGGTTCAGGGCAAAAAATCGCCACCTGCCAGCCGTAAATAACGGAAAATTGAGAAAAATGGTGCACCCGGCCCGATTCGAACGGGCGACCTCTGCCTTCGGAGGGCAGCGCTCTATCCAGCTGAGCTACGGGTGCGTATAGGGCGATATTTAACCGAATTAACGGTGGTTGGCAAACTGGGGCTGGTGTGGCCGGGGTGTGGCTAATTTCCGTCAATCTCGTCTTGTAAAAGCGCTAGGGCAAGCCATTGCTCTTCTGCCAATGCTAGGCCTTGTTCGGCTATTTTTAACTTTTCCACCGTTTGTGCAAATTTTTCTGGCGTACGGGAATAAAAATCTGGGTCGGCCAGTAATGTTTGCAGTTGGGATATATCGCTACGTAGCGTGTCCATTTCGCCGGGCAATTTTTCTAACTTATGTTTGTCTTTGAAGCTCATTTTAGATTTAGTTGAGATATTATTTGCAGATAATTTATCTGGATTTTTACCAGCTTTGGTTTTTGCGCCAGAATTTTTTCCAGAATTTTTTTGCGCCTTGGATTTAATATTGCTCCCGCGTTGGGAAATCATATCTGAATAACCACCGGCATATTCAACCCAGTTTCCACCCCCTTCAAATGCTAAGGTTGATAATGCAACCCGATCAATAAAATCTCTATCATGGCTAACCAATAAAACTGTACCGGCATAATCTGTTAACATTTCTTGCAGCAGGTCTAGTGTTTCCAAATCTAAATCGTTGGTTGGTTCGTCCAGTATCAATAAATTAGATGTTTGCGCCAGTGCGCGGGCCAACATCAAGCGCCCGCGTTCGCCACCCGATAGCGCGCCAATGGGGGTTCGCGCTTGTTCTGGTAAAAACAGAAAATCCTTCATGTAACCGATAACGTGTTTTTGTTCACCACCTACGGTTACGCTATCGCCATGGCCGCCGGTTAAGGCTTCAGCCAAGGTCCATGCTTCATTTAAACTTTCGCGTTTTTGGTCAATGCCTACCATCTCTAAATTGGTGCCTAACTTGATGGTGCCGCTATCTGGCGTAAGTGCGCCTGTCAGCAGGTTAAGCAGCGTTGTTTTGCCTGCACCATTGGGCCCGATAATGGCCAAGCGGTCACCGCGCAAAATACGCAGGTTAAGGTTATTTATAATTTGTGGCCCGCCGTAGGATTTATTTACACCAATTGCTTCGGCCACTAACTTGCCAGAGGTTCGGGTTTCGCTTGTGGTCAGTTGTGCGCTGCCGGTTACGGCGCGCTGTTCGTTTCGTTGTTTGCGTAAATCTTTTAGTGCACGCAACCGGCCCTGGTTGCGTTTGCGCCGTGCGGTACCGCCTTTGCGCATCCATTCGGTTTCGCGAATAATTTTACGATTTAGCTTATGACGCTCAGTCTCTTGTTGTTCCAAAATACCATCGCGCCATTCTTCAAACCCGGCAAAACCCTGATCAAGCTTGCGGGTAGCACCTTGATAAATCCAAAGCGTGGTACGGGTTATGTTTTCTAAAAACTTCCGATCATGGCTTATAAGAACAATTGCCGAGCGAACGGATTTAAGTTCACTTTCCAACCATTCAATAACGTTTAAATCCAGGTGGTTGGTTGGTTCATCCAACAATAAAATATCAGGCTCCGCCACCAGCACCCGGGCCAATGCCGCGCGCCGGGCCTCGCCACCTGATAAATATTCGGGGTTTTCATCCCCGCTCAACCCCAGCTGGCTTAAAAGATATTGCGGGCGATAGTGATCGGCGCTGGCGTCCATTCCGCCTTCGACATATTCCAACGTGGTGGCATAACCGCTTAAATCCGGTTCTTGTGGTAGGTAGCGAATTGATGTTCCCGGTTGCACGAACCGTTCGCCATCATCGGCCTCAATCAGGCCAGCGGCGATTTTTAGCAGGGTTGATTTGCCCGAGCCATTACGCCCAACCAAACACAACCGTTCGCCGGCAGATACAGAAAATTCAGCACCTTCCAACAATGGC
>DAOWFT010000109.1 GCA_030637845.1 Thalassospiraceae bacterium | reverse complement strand
GTTCGTTTTAATGGAAAGTCACCGCTTGAAAATGATGAAATTAAAATAGCAATTACAGCGGCTGAAGAAAAACTAAAAGGAAGCGGGCGTTTATTAATTCGTAAATCCGGAACCGAGCCGCTTATCCGCGTAATGGCCGAGGGAAATGACAGCGATCTGGTCAAGGAAATCGTTGACGGACTGGTTAGTCACATTGACAGCGTTGCAACCTAATAAAAAGCTGAGAGAATAAATTGCAAGGACGGGTTCTAATAATTGCAGGTTCTGATTCCGGTGGTGGCGCCGGCGTGCAGGCCGATATAAAAACCGTAACCGCACTTTCGGGGTTTGCCGCCACCGCCATAACCGCGCTGACCGCACAAAACACCCAGGGTGTGCACGGCATTCTTGAAGTTCCGGAAGATTTCATTGCCAAGCAAATCTCTGTTGTGCTTTCCGACATTGGCGCCGATTGCATTAAAATCGGCATGTTGCACCGGGCCGATGTTATCTGCGTGGTTGCAGACACATTAAAAGAACTGGCCAGCCATATTCCGCTGGTGCTTGACCCGGTAATGGTGGCCAAGGGCGGGCACGCCTTGCTGGAAGATGACGCCTTGAGCGCACTCAAAGATAAACTTATTCATAGGGCCCGGGTATTGACCCCCAATATCCCCGAGGCCGAGGCGCTTTCGGGAAAAAACATAGCCAGCGTCGATGACATGGTGAGCGCCGCCCACGCCATACTTGATCTGGGCCCGGATGCGGTTTTGATAAAGGGCGCTCACATGCCCAAGCAGGCAAAAGATCAACAATTAAATGATGTTTTGCTGGAACGTGGCGGTGAGGTAGAAATATTTTCCAGCCCCCGCATTGATACCACCAACACCCACGGTACCGGATGCACAACCGCATCGGCTATCGCAACCGGGCTGGCTCAGGGTATGGATTTATCTACTGCGGTCAGGCGGGCAAGGGCCTATGTGTTGAAAGCTATTGTCACCGCACCGGGATACGGCCACGGTCATGGGCCGCTAAACCATGCCCACACCTGCGTTAAGTTTGATGGTTAGGTTAAATAACCGATGAAGCGTAAGCATTGGCGCTGTTAGTGCCATTGCGGATAAGGTCGGCCAATTGCTTAAGTCCCTTTTCGACAATATCAAAATTACGCGCCGCTCCCAGGCATATTCTAACCGCATGGCGGGTCTTGGCATGACCAACCGCAAATACGCTGGCGGGCATTACCAGAACACCTCTTTCTTTGGCGGCTAGCGCAAACTCTTCATCGCGCCACGGTTCTGGCGGATAAAGCAAAATATTAAAACCATCCGGATGCATTTCAAAATCAAGCCCCTTCAATGTACGCGCGGCAACGGCTTGTCTTTGCGCAAGCTCTTTTCTTTGCAGGGCGGTAATTTCCGAGGCAACGCCGCTTTCAATCCACTGGGTAACTATTTCGCCCATTAGCGGGGTAGCCATGCGGCAGGTATCGCGAATAATTGCACCTATGCGCGGAGCCACGTTTTCAGGAACGGCAATAAATCCATAACGCAATCCCGGTGCGATACATTTTGAAAAAGAAGTTAAATAATATCCCAGCGACGGCGCAAACGATGTGATTGGTAGCGGCCTTTGTTCGGGAATGGAGCCAAAAATATCGTCTTCGATTATGGCCACGTTGTAGTGAATTGCGATTTTGGCAATTTCCTTGCGCCGTTTTTCCCCCATGGTGCGCGAGGTTGGGTTTTGCATGGTTGGTATGGTGTAAAGCGCCTTGGGCGAGTGTTCTTTGCACGCGGCTTCGAACGAGGCTGCGGTAAGACCGAATTCATCCATTTCCAAACCTACAAGTTTTATACCCATCTCTGACGCCAGCGTTTTGATGCCATGATAGGTTATGCATTCGGTTAAAATGGTATCGCCCCTTAGGGCAAGCGACATTACCGCGGCAAGAACCGCATGCTGGGCACCGTTGGTGATAACAACTTGCGATGGCGCAACCTTCATTCCCGAAATTTGCTTTATCCATGCCGCACCTGCCTGACGGTGGCTGGGCAGGCCCGTGTCGGGGGTATAGTCAAGCAACGAGCCCAATCCGTGTGAATTGCTTATGTCGGAAAGTGACTTGGCAAAATATTTTTCAGCAACACCGCTTACGGGAAGGCTGAGGCTAAAATCACAAACCCCGCTGGACATGGTGTTTTCTTCGGGTATGGAGAGGCTGAAACCTGAATTTAAAACATCGCTGGTTATGGGGGCGTTTGGGTCGCGCACGTAGGTTCCGCGCCCGACCTCGCCCGCTACCAGTCCACGACGTTCGGCCTCTGAATAGGCCCGGGTCACGGTTCCGACGGTCACCCCCAAGCGGTAAGCCAACTCGCGGTGGGTCGGCATGCGCTCACCCGGGGCAAGCTCGCCTGAGCGAATGTCGGAAAGAATTGAATCGGCTATGGCCTTGTATTTCGGCCCCGGGCGTTCGGAAATATTGGGTGTCCATATGTTCATGTTATTTGCCCTTGCCCTGTGGTTATCGTTTAAATTGTCATGGTATCAATAATTACATTGACTGATATTGTACCCAAACTTACCCTATATTGTATGGAAACGAAAGGAGTAATTGTGATGAATTATAACAATTGTACCGATACAATTCATACCACCCCTCTTTCATGGGGTCAGTGGATAGGCGAGGGCAAGCGCCTGGCGGCAAATGAGGCCCTGAAAACCTTAAGCCTGCTGACCCTATGGCAGCAGAGGACATCGACACGGCGCGCCATGGCCGAAATGGATGATAGAATGGCCGATGACATTGGCCTAAGCCGGCAGGATATTATGTTAGAAGCATCGAAGCCTTTTTGGCGGGCTTAAGGTTTCGTTTGTTCTAATTGCGCATCATTGCGCATCATTGCGCATCTGGGCATCCGGGGTCATAGTTGCCTTAAATAACCATAGTTCCTTTAAATAAAATTGAGCAAACAAATGAGCGAAGAGCTTTTCCGGGAAGATTCTTATCTTAAATCATGCGAAGCGAAAGTGGTCACATCGGTTGATGGCGGCATCGAACTTGATCGCACAGTTTTTTATCCCAGTGGCGGCGGCCAGCCCGGCGACAGTGGAATTATTCGCACCCAGTACGGTAGCGAGCTAAGCGTGATTGATACGCTCAAGGGTGAAAATGGTGCGATTATCCATGTTCTGGCAGAAGATGTAACCACCATACCCAAGGTCGGCGACATGGTTACGCTGGAGATTGACTGGGATCGTCGCTTCAAACATATGCGAATGCACACCACCTTGCATTTGCTTTGCGCACTGGTGGATGGCTCCATCACCGGGGCACAAGTAGGTGCGGAAAAAAGCCGGGTCGATTTTAATATTTCCGAAAGCCCGGACAAGGAAAAGCTGGGCCAAGACCTCAATCGTTTAATCAAAGAAAATCATCCGGTTTCCATTTCATCCATAAGCGATGCAGAGCTGGACGCCAATCCTGATTTGGTGCGCTCACTTTCGGTCTCGCCACCGCGCGGATCTGGTAGCGTCAGGATTATAAATGTCGACGGGGTTGATTTGCAGCCATGTGGCGGAACCCACGTTGCCGCAACCGGGGAAATCGGCGCCGTGCGTATTGGCAAAATTGAAAACAAGGGCAAACAAAACCGCAGGATCAATATACATTTGGTGGAATAAAAAAAGGGGAGGGTGATGGGTTTTGATGCAAAAGTCACCATATCCACAGCCGTATCTTCCGATGAAATTGACACGGCGAAAGACCTTTTTTTGGCACAGGAAACAGGCGCAAAGCGTGACAAAAATATATGTGTTATGGTAGCCTCTCTTTGAGGGGCGCTCTAGAAAACAGGTTTTGCAGAATGTTTTACCGAATATTTTTTACGCCCACTCTCGCCTTCGCCCTTGCTTTTGTTGGCGTCTTTTCAGTTTTATTTACTCCCCTTGATGCAGGTGCCCAGTTGCCGGGAGAGGATTCACACATTCAGTTGCAGTTCGTAATGGTTCCGGCAAAAAATGCCCGCGGCCTAACTGAAAGCAGGGCCATAACGTCTATTTATACGGTAAAATATGCCGAAGACGTGCCGACATTCTGTCAAAAGGCACCCCGTGTTCGTGAAACCCTGATCGCGTTTTTTAATAAATATCCGCTAACTATCGGCCCGGATCGTCGCCTCCAGCTGGAAGGGGTGGGGGCAAAGCTTGTTCCCCATATAAACCGAAGCATGGGCAAGGTTATGGTAACCGAAGCAATACTGCTGGAAGGCAGCAAGCGCCTTGCCAAGGGGGCCATGTCGCGCCTGCCTTTTGCCACCACTCAAGGTTGCGGACGTGTGTTGGAGGAATATGAGCAGCGCATGAAAGAGCTGCTTAATGCAAGGGAAAAATAGGCCATAACCCCAGTATTTACGCCAATTTTAATGGATATATACCCCTATGAGGCTTACCGGGGGTCAGCTTTTAGTTTACGCTAGCTGGGCGAATCAGTTTACTAATTATGGCAATCGGGGGAGGCGTGGAAACGAACCTGCGCCCCGGATTTAGCCCGGGTTTATCGTCATATACGTTATATACATGAGGGGGACATCAAAGGTCATGTCTATTGGGACCCATATAAGAACAGGCGTAGCGGCACTTGCAATATTGTCGCTTGGCGCATGCAGCACATTTCAAGAAGGCGCCTTTAACGATAATGCCTTCTGGGCAGACGGCCCGATTGCCGAAAACGATTTTGCCGAACTCGGTCTTGCCGAACTAACCAAGGGCGACAACGTAAAGGCGCTGGGGTTTTTTGACAGGGCCTTGTCCTTAAACCCCAATGATGTGCACGCGCTTTTTGGCTCGGCCCTTGTTTATCAAAATACCGGTCAGTCGAGAAAATCTCGTCAATACTATGAACGCATTCTAAGCATCCAACCGCAACCGGATGAAGAAATAGTTCTTTGGACAGGTAGCCAGCCGCAATCAATTAACGAATTGGCCAATATTAATTTGACGCTTATGGGTGGCGCTGCGCCCGGGCCATCTGCGGCCACGGCGGTGGCGGCAGATACCGGTGATGTAATGCCAAAATCTCAGATGTACGTTACGCCATCTACACAATCGGTGGCGACCAATCGTATTGCCGCCGGTGAGATACGTTTTGCCGATACAGATATAAATATTGTTGAGCGTTTCAAAACATTGCGCTCACTTACCGAGCAGGGCCTGATAACCCAAGGCGAATTCGCCGCAAGACGTCAGGTAAATATTGGCGCGTTGTTACCGCTTTCATCAAAGCCACCGGCAGCCGGACTTGAGCGCTCGGTTCCGCCCGCAGGTCAAATATCAAACCGCCTTCGCGCAATCGGCAGGGCGCTGGAAATGCAGGCGATATCAGTTAGCCAGCATGGATCGGAACGGGCAATGATACTGGATGCACTTATGCCGGAAAAGCCCGCAAACGTTACCATGCCTCCATCACCGCCCAAGGATTTGATGAGCGCCGCAGACGCCATTCGCAGGCTTGAGTTCCTCAAGCAAGCCGACATCATAACCGGAGATGAATACGCCCGCGAACGCGGTGCCATAGAAAGATCAATGCAGGCGCCAACTGCTGTCATGCAATCAAACATACAAACGCAGGCCCCACAAACGCTTGGCGCTAGCGCAGCGGCACCGAAAAAATTATCCGGCTTTCAACCCGGTGTGCATCTTGCGTCATACCGCCAGACCAAGGCCGCCGAACGCGGCTGGAAAGAATTGCAAGCAAGATTTTCCTCACAGTTGGGCGGCTTGGAAAATGTCATCGAACGTGTTGACCTTGGCAGTCCCAAGGGCGTTTTCTATCGCCTGAAAGCAGGGCCGCTTTCATCAAACAGCGAAGCGGTTTCTGTTTGCAAAACATTGAAACAAAAAAGACAGTACTGCGATCCGACAACAATTAATTTCAATTGATTTAGAGTTATAAAAAAACCCGCCGCATGAAAATGCCGGCGGGTTTTTTTGTTGTTGGGGTGAATTTTATTTAGGCCATTTCTATTTAGGCCATTTCTATTTGGGCCATTTCTATTTGGGTATGGCACCGCCGCGTGGTGAAACCGTAAATGTAACCGAGCTGCCGGTGATGTTTGCTTTTTCAATTTGAATTGAAGCAATCCGTTCACCGCGCATATAGGTAAGCACGCTTACCGGCGCGCGCACCGAGGTTATTTCCTCCCAACCGAAACCGGGCAATTCTTGTTTGTAAAAATCAAATATTGTGTCGCTGTCATGTTTTGCATTCAGCCCCAATTGCCCGTACCAGGACTCATTGCTGCCAAACACAAGGGTGCGTTTTGTATCCATTTTGGCGTTGGTTGGAACTGGAATATCAGGAAAACGGTTGAAGGATTTCTCTGGTGCCGCTGGCTGCCCGTCAGGCCCTATCTGGGGCTCGGAGGCATTGGAGCTAAGCACGGAGCCGCCAGAACAGGCACCAAGGGCCCCAACCACAAGCAAGGCAGCTGCTGTTTTGCCTAATTTACCCAGAATCGACACTGGATCAGTGGATAAAAACCGGGATTGATTCGCTATATATTTGTATGACATTGGTTTGGAAATCTCCTGATACGTCCAAAATTGATTTTGGACACTAACCATAGTGGCCCTTGCAGGCTTAATACACCAAACCTATATCAAGGTGGTAAGTGGTGTCCATTGCCGCTTAAACCCCCCGGAATGCCTTGTATTCCTGGAATTTCATAAGTATACTCCCGGGTCTTGGCGGCTCTTTCTTGTTGTCGATTCCAGACTAAAACTAAGTTCTTAAAATAATTTCATTTTTTTTAGAATTTAGGTTTGACAACCCCGCCTAGGGGGCCTAAAACCCCCTCCGACGCGACGAACTGGCCCGCCAGTTTGTCGTATTTTTTCCGGGGTTTACGGACCTCGGATTTTTGTTTGTTCTTTTAAATTGTTGATAAATAGAAGAGATGCGCAGGCGGCGGTCCTGGTAAAGGTCTTTTGGACCAAAATCCAGATCCGCCTGATCTGTGCATTCGTCTTATATGTTATTTATATGTGACGTTTGTGTAATGAATAAGGAAT
>DAOWFT010000020.1 GCA_030637845.1 Thalassospiraceae bacterium | reverse complement strand
GTTGCAGGTATCGCAAAAATGTTCCGATAGCGGGGTAATGAAACCCAGCCTGGTTTTGGTTTCAGCAATATCAACATAACGCGAAGGCCCGCCGGTGCTGTGTTGAGACTGGCTTAATGTCCATTTTTTTTCAAGCCCATCACGAACTTCGCTAAGCGCCAAGTGGTGGTCAGCCCGCAATTTTCCAATATCACCAAGGGGCATGGTTTCAATTAATGTCATGTCGAAACCGCGCTCACCGCACCAGCTAATGATGTCATTAAACTCATCATCATTGATGCCCTTTAACGCCACCGTGTTTATCTTGATTTTAAGCCCCGCCTTTTTCGCCGCTTCAATGCCCCGCATTACCCCGGCGTGATCACCATTTTTAGTAAGACGCTTGAATGTTTCAGGCTTGAGGGTATCAAGCGAAACATTAATTCGGGTAACGCCGCTATCTGCCAATTCATCGGCAAAGCGGTAAAGCTGGCTGGCATTGGTGGTAAGGGTCAGTTCATCCAAGGCACCGCTTTGACGGTGTCTGGAAAGAGATTTAACAAGCCCCATTACCCCGCGCCGCACCAACGGCTCGCCGCCGGTCAGGCGTATTTTATTAACCCCGCGTTCGATAAACGCGCTTGCTACCTGATCGAGCTCCTCCAGATCAAGAACCTCGCTTCTGGGCAAAAAGGTCATGTCGTCGCTCATGCAATAACTGCAGCGAAAATCGCAACGATCTGTAACCGAAATGCGAAGGTAGGTAATTTGGCGGCCAAATGGATCTATCATCAAAGGTTCTGGCATCAAAGGTTCTGACATTAAAGGTTCTGACATTAAAGGTTTTGGCATTTTATGGTTTTTAGACCTCATTCAGCCAAATGTCGCCCCTAATTATTTTGTGGTTTTGTCTTAAAACAAGGCCCTATCCACCCCCTATATCCATGTAATTTTACGCTGAAATGTGATACAATGACCGTTGGTTTCAAGGCGGTCCATTTTTAAACTTGTCCATCATTGCATTAGGAGATTGTGCTATGGCCGTTGAAGCAGGGTTTTCATCCACAGGAATACCACAAGGCGCAGGGAGTACGGTTGCCATCGAGGCCACCGGCGATGAGGTGCAGCTTCCGGCTGGCTTTAATCCCGCCGATGCCGCATTTAGCCGTGCCGGGCCTGATCTGATATTGACCGGAGCGGACGGCAACGCCGTGGCAATCGAAGGTTTTTTTGATACCGACACCCCACCCAAATTGATTGGCGATGGCGGCACCATGTTGCCGGCACATACCGCCGCGAGGTTGGCCGGGCCCCAAGCACCGGGAATGGTTGCAGGAGAAATCCCGGTAGGCGAAGCCATCGGTAAAATAACAACTGCCAGCGGTGAGATGGTCGTCATTCGTGCCGACGGAACCCGTGTTTCGATTGAGGCCGGTTCAGCGGTATTTCCCGGCGATGTTCTGGAAACCGGCGCCGGAGAGGGCTTGGGTATTTTGCTTGCCGATGGAACCTCGGTGGCGGTGGGCGAAAATGCAACAATGGTGTTGGACGAACTTATTTACGATCCCGGCGCACAAGAAGGAAGCATTTCACTTTCAGTTTTGAAAGGTTTGTTCACCATAGTATCGGGCGAAATAGCCAAAACCGACCCCGAGGCAATGCTGATTAATACGCCACACGCCACAATCGGTATTCGTGGAACGCAAGTGGGTATTGATCTTGGTGATGGCACCTCCATGAACATCGTAATGATGGAAGAAGCAGGCGGTTTTGTCGGCGAGGTAATCATTATCAACGATGGCGGTGTTATGACCATTAACCAGCCTTATTTCGGCGTAAGCGTTGCGGGCTTTAATGCGGCACCGATGGCATCCCCGGTTTATGGACGTTCCGATCTTATACGCATTTATGGTGTGACCTTTAGTCTTCTTCCGACGGAAAGCGGAACGGTTAATACCTATGGGGTTGAAGCGGTAATCCCCGCTACCGATACGGGCGAGCTTGCCGATTTTGAAACAGCAGCCGGCGAGGCAGATGCAGAGCCGTCAGACGCAGGTGTTATCAGCGTGCTGGCAAGCACCGAACCACCCGAGTATGAGGGGGTGGAGCCGGTTGTTTCAGGTTTTGAACCAGTAGAACCAGCTTCAGAACCCGTAGTTGATGCCGCCCCGCCACCGGCTGCGGCTGCAACATCTCCTATTCCGACTGGCGATGCTCCGCCACCAACACCTGAGCCAGAACCTGAGCCCGAACCCGAGCCCGAACCCGAGCCCGAGCCCGAGCCCGAACCGGGTCAGGAAATAGATGGCGGCCAAGGCGATGACATTTTATATGGCGGTTCCGGCAACGATGAAATATCGGGCGGCCAAGGTGCCGATGTTCTTTACGGTGGCGCCGGCAATGATGAGCTATCGGGCGGCCAAGGTGCCGATGTTCTTTACGGCGGTGCCGGTGATGACACGCTTGAGGGCGGCCAGGGTGCCGATGTCCTTGTCGGCGGTGCCGGTGATGACACGCTTGAGGGCGGCCAAGGTGCCGATACCCTCGAAGGTGGTGCAGGCGCCGATACCTTTGTATTCAATGGCGAAGTAAGCGAAGGCCTAGATAGCATCCTTGATATTGGTTATGGCGATATGCTGCGCTTTGAGGGGCCGGAATTCAGCAAAGATGATTTCGATCTAAAGTCGTCTGATGATGGCGGGTCAATCGCAACCTTTGGCGACGGATCGAATGTTAAGGTACAGCTAAACGACATTGATCCCGGTATCGGTTATACGGTGACCCAGGAACCTGATGCGGTGGTGGTTACCTTTAATGACGAAATGCTTGATTGATTTTGTCGTCAATCATCATTGTTGTTGTAGGGGTTTTTGCCCTTGCGCACATGCAGGCGCAACGGTATGCCCCATAATTCAAAATCTTCTCTAAGGGCATTGGCCATATAGCGCTGATAAGATTCCGGCAATCCTTTGGTATGACTGACAAAAAGCGCGAAGGTCGGCGGGCGCGTTTTTGGCTGGGTCATGTAACGCACCTTTATCCGTCTCCCTCCGACCAGCGGCGGCTGGTGGTCGTGCAATACCTGCTCGAGCCAGCGGTTGAGCTGTCCGGTTGGAATACGCCTGTTCCAAACCTCAAACACATCGAAAACAGCGTCCAGTAGTTTGTTCATGCCTTTTCCGTTTTTTGCCGAAATGGTAACAATCGGAACGCCACGAACCTGTGGTAGCGAAGTTTGCAAGCGATCTTCGAGTTTTTGCATTGCTTCTTTTTTGTCTTTAATCAAATCCCATTTGTTGACCGCTATTACCAATGCCCGGCCCTCGTCGATGACCGAACCGGCAATGGTCAGATCCTGCTTTTCAAGCATATCTTCGGCATCAAGCAAAAGAATGCACACTTGGGAAAAATCAATTGCCCGTCTGCTGTCTGCGCCGCTTAAATACTCAACCTTGTCGGTTACCCGCGCCTTGCGCCGTAGCCCGGCCGTATCGATTAGGTTGATGGTGCGACCCTTGTATTCCCATCCAATGGATATGCTATCGCGGGTGATGCCCGCTTCCGGCCCGGTAAGCATTCGCTCGGAACCAAGCAGGTGATTTACCAGTGTGGATTTGCCAACGTTGGGCCTGCCGATAATTGCCAATTGCAATGGTTTTCCTGAAACGGCGTCATCATCATCGTCATAGTCGCCATCAGCAGAGGGCTTGTAGGCGCTTTTATTTTTTCTGCCCTGATCGGCGTATGGTTTCAAGGCATCGTATAATTCACCAATGCCTTCGCCGTGTTCGGAAGAAATCGCAATGGGTTCGCCCAAACCCAATTCGTAGGCTTCAAGCCGTCCGGCCTCACCGGCGCCACGCTCACATTTATTGGCAACAACAATTATCGGGGTTTTGCTTTTTCTCAACAGCCCTGAAAAATGTTTATCGGTTGGTGTAATGCCGACCCTGGCGTCAAACATCATCAAGGCGACATCGGCATCTTCCAGCGCCATCTCGGTTTGCGCACGCATCCGTGCCTCGAGGCTATTGTCGCTTACATCTTCAAGTCCGGCCGTGTCTATTACCCGAAAACGCATATCGGCGATTTTTCCATCACCCTCTCTGCGGTCACGGGTAACACCCGGGGCGTCATCGACAATAGCAATTCGTTTTCCGACAAGTCGGTTAAACAGCGTTGATTTGCCCACGTTGGGCCGTCCTATAATGGCAACGGTAAAACTCATAATTGGATATCTCGTAAATGGGTGGTGTGTGAGCCTAGCGATAGGCAACAAGGGTGGCATTATTAGCCAGGAAATAAACGGAATTACCGGCTGCTATTGGCGATACGGAAACGCCATCTGGCATTTTTTCAGATCCTATTACGCGCCCCGTATATGGCGATATGGCAACTGCCGCGCCCTCGCTGCTAACCACAATTAAGCGATCACTGACAAGAAGCGGGCCGTTCCATACAATTGGCTCTTCGCGGACGTCGGGGTTGTTAAAATTAGGAAGTGCATTAACCCATATTACGCGCCCGGAGCTTCTTTCCACTGCGGCAAGTTCCTGGTTTCCCGTAATCGAGAAAATATAATCGCCCGCAACCCACGGCGATTGATACCCGCCAATATTTTTTTCCCATATGGTATTGCCGGTTCTGAGATCAATCGAAGCCATCAATCCGGAATTGCTTGAAACAAAAACCCGGCCACGGTCAATAACCGGGTTGCCACGGATTTGGGCAATTAATGACGAAGCATTTGTCTTGCGCCCGGATGAAAGGGACAGGGTCCATAACCGGCGGCCATTTTCCACTTTAAGGGCTACAACCTCACCGGAGGTGTAGGGAACAACGACAACACCTTCGCTAACCGCCGGGCTGGCGGTGCCAAGCAATATGGTGCTCTCTTGCGATCCGGAATGATTCCACAGCGTTACGCCATCATGAACAGAAAGCGCATGCAGCCTGTTATCGATAGTGGTTGCAAATACACGACCACCACGAACGGTTGGTGCGCTGCGGATTGGGCCTGAAACCTTGCGCCGCCAGATTTCTTTTCCGCTTTTGCTATCAAGGGCAATAACTTCGGCAAATCCGGTACCGACAAAAATCCGGTCATTTTCAAAGGCAATTCCGCCCTGAATGTGTCCATCGTCTTCTCTGTCGGGGGTTAATTTCGTACGCCATATCCTTTTGCCGCTTTGGGCATCAAATGCGCTAACTACTGAATCGGTATCTATTGCATAAAGCAATCCGCCGGCAACTATGGGTGCGGTGGTGAACCTTGCCCCGCTGCTCGCGCCTGAACCTACGTCCACACTCCAAACCTTGCTTAACCTTGGTGCGGCAAGGATATGATGCATTGCGTGGTTGGCGTAACCGCCGTTTTGTGGCCAATCCGGTGTTGGCGAAGGTGCCGGAAGTCTTATTTGCGTACCTTCTTCTGCTCCGTTTGCGTCTGGGATTAATCCGGTTTCATGCAAAAGCACGGATACGCGCTTTCCCGGAAGCTTGGGCGCTTCTTCGGCGCCAAACCATGTTGAGCACGCGCCAAGCATCACAGCCGACGCCGCCAGCAACGAAACACGAAATGCAAAATGTTTTACAATCATCAAGACCCAAGCCCCGCCAATAGTTTACGAGCGCGATCCCTTATGCCCTCAGGCGCCATGTTATCAATGGCAAGTGTCCCAAACAGCTTTGCGGCATTTTCTTTGTTGCCGGTTTCGATTGCAACAAGGCCCAGTATCTCACGGATGCTGTAACGCCACGGGTTGTCATCGGTGTTGGCGGCGTTTAACCGCTTGGCTAATTCGTCGTGATTTCCACCAATACTAATTTCCTGTAGTGCGCCGAGCACAAGGGCAAGCCCGCTGATATCGTTAGCGTTTGATTTGTCGGTGGCGATTGTTTTGTAAATATCGGCAGCGCTCTGGCTGTCGCCCTTGGCGGAAAGTATTGCCGCTTGTTGAAAAAGAGCCAGCACGCCGTAGCCGCTTTTTCCGCTTTCTCCAAGTGCTGCCAATTGGGCAAGGGCGGCTTCGCTATCGCCGCTTTCAGCCGCAAGTTCTGCGCTGTGAAATTTCTCACCCTCGCTCATGCGAACCGATGTGCTGTAGGTTTTCCAGCCCTGATATCCAGCCACGATTACCACAACGGCTACGGCCACGCCAATTATGGCGCTGCCATAGCGTTTCCACAGCTTGTTCATCTGCTCTTCGCGCAGCTCGCTATTAATTTCGCGTATAATCGCGTCGTCTGTTTGGTCGGCCACTTGATTAATGCTTTTCCGCTAGATTGTTATAAGATTGTTACCTGATTGGCGCGCCCTAAGGATTAGCCCCCTTAAAGCCCGCCTAAGATAGCCATGCCACCGGGCAATAGCAATGCCCCGAAGCCATGAAAACACGTGGTATTTTGGGGGTCTTTTTTGGGGTATTCTGAGGGTTTTTAGCCCCTTAGTCGTCTTCGCGCCACTTTATCGAGCAACCCATGGACGGGGTCTGTTCCCGTGGCCCCTGACCTGTTTTTGCCACCATTTCCATGGCCTCAAAAAGTTCTCGTTTTGCGTCCGCCGGTGCCGTTTCCTTGCGTGAGGCATCGAGCCTACCCCTGTATTGAAGCCCCAAATCAGCATTAAAGCCAAAGAAATCAGGGGTGCAGACCGCATCATACGATCTGGCAACGCTTTGGTGTTCATCAAACAGATAGGGAAAAGGATAACCCTTTTCAGCCGCCACTTCCTTCATGGCATCGAAGTTGTCGCTTGGGTAGCGGACCGCGTCATTGGAATTGATGGCCACCACCCCAATGCCAATTTCCTGCAATTCCTTGGCGTCCCTAATCAGCCTCGCCTGTACGGCAATGACATAGGGGCAGTGGTTGCAGATAAACATTACCAGCGTTCCCTTGGGCCCGCTTATATCCTCCAGCGAATAGGTTTTTCCATCAACACCCGGGAGGCTAAACTGAGGGGCTTGCCAGCCAAAATCGCAAATTGGGGTTTCGGTTGAAGCCATTATCCGCTTCCTTTGTTTTTTAATGTTTGCACTTAAGTAGGCCGTGGTTAACGAATACTTAACCGGGGTAGTGGAACTTGTATAGAGGGCGTGTGATATTATTTCGTGCCAGTATGGTTATGCACTTTTGTGGAAAAAACCCAGATGAATTCGGTTAACAAAAACACCAAAAATATTGCCAAAAACATTACGAGAGTATGCTCGATTGCTTTTGTCGGGCTGTGGCTGTCCGGGTGCGAATTTTATCAGGTACTGCCCAAGCCGATTGTCTCGACCGTTGCAAATATTTTCCCTATTGATGCCGCATTGGTAATGACCACCGACAAGACAATAGAAGATCATGTGGTATCCGGTGCCAGCGGAAAGGATTGCTCAACCGTTCGCCGCGAGCAGGGGCGTACATATTGCGTCGAAGACGAGGCTAACCCCGCACCTAAAGTTACGTGCTATAGCTCAATAGGTGATGTAACGTGCTACTCCAAACCGGATGAAAATATTCCGAAGGAGAAAGTTGTTGGTAGCGCCCAATACTAATTAAATAAGCGCCAACAACAAAAAACCCCGTTTAACTATTGGCGACAATACTATTGACGACAATGGATGCGGGTTAATTTTAGGTGACGGTAAATAAATGAAACGCCTTATTTCAGCTATTGTAGTGCTTGTTATTCTCGGCGGCGGCACCTTGTGGGTATTGAAGGGCGATCCTGAATACGATCCAGCAATCGTAAAAAAAATAAAGCTGGCATCAAAAGTCAAAAAGCTGAAACCGGTTGCCGAAAGCGGAGATATGGAGGCCCAATATCAATTGGGTGGATACTACGAACGCGGCGAGGGCGTGACCCTAAACCCCAATGCAGCAGCGCTTTGGTATAAAAAAGCAGCCGAACAAGGCCATGTTCCGGCTCAGTTCAGTTTGGCCAAGGCATATGAAAGCGGCGTGGGAATAAAGCAGGACTTTTTTTCTGCATCAAAATGGTATCGGCTGGCGGCAAGTTTTGGCAAACATAGCGAAGCGCAATTTAATCTTGGACAAATGTATTTCAAAGGCCGTGGCGTTGATCACGATTATGGAAAAGCCATAAAGTTTTATAGGCAGGCAGCGAGGCAGGGCCATCCGGTTGCACAGTATATTCTGGGCGCCATGTACGAAGAAGGCTGGGGCGTAACGCAGGATTATATCACCGCATATGTTTGGTACAAATTGGCATTGCCAAGGGCGGCCGAAACTATTGCCGTTAGCCGCAGCTACGATCCGGTTAAATCTCTGGAAAAACTTAAATCAAAAATGAATCGCTACCAGATCGAGGAAGCGGAAAAAATAATACTAAAAAACACCAAATGATTATTTTTTAGATTTCTTTTCGGGTAGGCGCAGCCTGACGATGCCTTTGAAATCATCCGGGTCGGCGACGATGCCTTTGCGTACAATTTCAATCCGACCTTTTCTTGCAAGATGAACCGCCTGTTGTTTCACAGCCGTGACATAACGGCGCCATAATTCCGGCCCGTCCTTGGGCTTGCGCTTTTTTTCCGCCAACGCCATTGCAATGTCCTTGAACGCAAGGGTTTTGCCTCTCCCCAATAGCTCAAGGATTGTGCTGGCGATTGGATCGTCTTTTGGTTCTGCGGGTTCTGTTTTTTCTTCGCTCATGATGTCTGGGTTCTATCATGGCAAGACGGAGTAGTCTTGATGTTTTTTATGCAAGAAAGCTACTTTTTAAGCCATCAAACACAAACTGTACCGCCAGTGCCGCCAGCAACACCCCAACCACCCGCGATAGGACGTTAAGCCCGGTAACCCCGAATATGCGTTGTAGCTGACTGGACACCATTAATGATGCAAGGCATATGGCCAGAACCGCCATCAATGCCGCAATAACCGAACTCAATTTCACCATATCGTTTCCGGCTTCGGCGCTGAGCATAACCACCGCGCCCATGGTTCCGGGCCCGGCGATCAGCGGTGTTGCCAGTGGGAATACGGATATATCCTGTCTGCGCTTGGCTTCATCGGTTTCATCTTCGGTGGTTGATGTGCTGCCCGATGGTCTTGCAAAAACCATATCCACGGCAATAAGAAAAAGCAAAATACCACCAGCGACCCGCATGGCATCCAAGGTGATGCCCAGACGTTCAAGCGCGGCCCCACCAAAAAAAGAAAACAAAAGCAGTATGACCATTGCAATGCCAACGCCCTTGAACGCCATTATCCTGCGTTCTCTGGCGGTTGAGCGCGCGGTTAGGGCGGCAAAAAGTGCCGCCGCTTCTATGGGGCCGACGGTGGCAAAAAATGTGGCAAAGGCTACTAGCGCTGTTTCGTTCATGGCCGGAAGGGTACCAGCAAAATCCCGGTATTTAAAACCTAATTCATGGCTGGCGCTTCTCGCAATAAGGGCCGTAATCTGGTAGTGGTTATTGATAATGACCGATGCCGCCATAAAATACCTAAATCCCAAACCTCAAACCATCCTCCACGGCGGGGATGTCGGCGTCGCTTCCTCCCGTTTTGGCAGGCCCGATGATGGCTGGCTTGACCTATCAACCGGGATAAACCCCAATCCATATCCGCTGGGCCCCATTCCGGATGATCTGTTATCTAGATTGCCGGGAACGGATGATATGAACCGCCTTTTAGATACTGCCAGAAATTATTATGGCGTGGCCGGTGACGCCGAAATTGTAGCCGCCCCCGGATCGCAATCATTGGTCGGGTTGGTGCCGGGGTTATTCAAGCCCGCAAGCGTTTCTATTCTTGGCCCGACCTATGCCGAGCACGAACAATGCTGGGCCAAGGCCGGGCATATGGTTGTTTCAGAAAACAGCACCTGTGCCCAAGCGGCAGGGTCCGCAAGCTTTGCTGTGGTGGTTAACCCAAACAATCCAACCGGCACCATGCATCAGGTTGATGGCTTGCTGGCGTTGGCCGCCGAAATGTATGAGCGCGGCGGGGCGCTGGTGGTCGATGAAGCATTTGCCGATGTTCAGCCGGAGCTTTCCCTTTGCCCCCATGCCGGGGTGCCGGGGTTGATAATCCTAAGGTCGTTTGGAAAGTTTTTTGGACTGGGCGGGGTCCGTCTTGGCTTTGCCATAACAGACGGGGGAACCGCCAAATTGATCGAAGATAAGCTCGGGCCGTGGGCGGTTTCGGGCCCGGCTATCTGGGCGGGTATTTCTGCCTTTGCCGATGGCGAATGGATAGAAAAAACCAACAAACAGCTAAGTGAAAATGCAAAAAAACTTGATACGGTTTTACAATCTTCGGCCATTGGTGAGGGCATGGAAATTATTGGTGGAACCAGTCTTTTCCGTTTAGTCCGTCACGATTTGGCAAATGAAATATTTGAACGCCTTGGCCGGGCGGGTATTTTAGTTCGCCCGTTTACTGAAAACCCTAATTGGCTGCGTTTTGGCATCCCTAAAAACGATGCAGCCTTTGCCCGCCTTGAGAGCGCGCTTGCTGGTTAAGCTTATGGTTTATCCTTGGGGGGGAAGCGCCTTATGTCGGGCCGGATATTTTTATAATCCAGCTTTCGTGGATCGGCGATATTGGCTCCCGGGGCCTCAACCACCAAAATATCGGCGGCTATTTCTTCGAAATCGGCGCGAAAGTGAACCGAGCTTTTAAGCGCCAACACCGAACATTTTTCAGGCTCAATTCCCAGATGTCTAAACATGGCACGGTCGGCTGCTTGTTGTTTTTTGGTTGAGACCGCAATTTTTACTCCGCTCGTTTCCAGCAATGCCATGGGCCCGAGATCTATCTCAGCGCCCGCAAAAAACGGGCCCTGGGCTTTGAACTTTCCGCTACCCAGCGCCAAAACCTTAAACCTTGCCTTAAGCGGGGTGTCGCCGCCAAAGCGTTTTGTGGAACCGAAATCCATTTCAAAGCTTTGATTAATTCCAGCTTCGATTGCATTTTTTACCGCAATCGGTTCGGCAAAAATACCCGCGACCGCATTTTTTACGTTCGCGTTTATCATGGCTTTTAAAAGCCCGGTGGTATCGCCATCACCGCCGCCGCCGGGGTTGTCTTGGGTATCGGCCAATATCACCGGGCCATTACCATCAAATATTTTATCCGCCAAGCGCAACGCATCATCCGGCTGGTAAAGGGTTCCGGCAAAATCATTTTCGCTATCGGCTAATAAGCCAATTGCCGTGGCGGCGGCTTTTTTGACCGCATTTTCATCCGCCCCCGATACCACCGCAGCCGGGCCACAATCAAAAACATCTGCCGGGGGAAAACCCATTGCGATTGATAGCGCATCAATGCCGGGGGTTTCTAGCTGGTCAAGGCCCGCATATATTCCCTTGGCCGGTTCAGAAAGGGTGCTTTGCCACGCCAGCGGCACAAGAAATTTCCCTTGGGCTAGTGCCACAAACCGTTTTTTGCCATCAATAATTATCTGATTTAAAATATTTGCCGCCCGCTCGCCGGTTTCAAACATATCCACATGAGGGTAGGTGCGATAAACCACAACGCCATCAACATGGACGCACATTGCGGGGCTTATGTTGGCGTGAAAATCAAGCGCAACCACCAATGGAACCTCAGGCCCAATGGCATGGCGAACACGTTTTAATATTTCACCGTCACCATCGGCAAAGTTTTCAACAACCATGGCACCGTGCAAGTCCATGAACAGGCCATCAATGCTTCCGGCATCCCTTAAGCCAGATAGCATTTGTTCCATAACGGTTTCAAATGCCGGGCCTTCGACCGGGCCCGAAGGGGGTGCGGCGCACCATATAAGACCGGTCAATTTATGACCTAGATTTTTGGCCTGCTCGGCGAACCCGGCCACGGGCAAGTTGATGCCGTGGGTTTTTTCGAAAATATCACCTCCCGCGCAAAGGCCGGGCCATGCGTCACTGGCCACAAAATCATCATATGTGGCGATGCTGGGTGCGAAGGTATTTGTTTCGTGGTGAAAACCACCTACGGCAATGTGTGCCATTTTGCGCCTTTGCGCTTTTGCGTCTGTGACTAAAGCTCGATCAATTCGCCATGACGCGTACATGACGCCTCGGCCAGTTCGACAAAATATTCAACTATTTCTTCTGGCGGTTTTACGGTTTGGGGGTCTTCGCCCGGCATGGCTTCGGCCCGCATGTCGGTTCGGGTGCCGCCGGGGTTTATCAGGTTTACGCGGATGTTGGTTTT
>DAOWFT010000052.1 GCA_030637845.1 Thalassospiraceae bacterium | reverse complement strand
TCGGATTATTGGTGGCCGCTAATAATGTTGTGGTTGCCGGTGATGGCGCCCCCCGTGCCGTTGCAATGCTCAAAGGCTGTGAGTGTAACGCACAATTGTTGGATGCGAATATTCAGCCGGGGGCAATAGAGGCTTGCGCTATTGCCGGGGCAAGGTACGTGCCCGGTGAAATGCCCCCACCACCACAGCCATTGTACCTGCGCCCACCCGAAGCAAAAATCCCCCAGCCAAAAAACAGAACATGAAAATAATTAAAATCACACACGAAAACGTCGAACAATTGGGCGATATAATGGCAGAACTTCATCGCCGCGCCTTTACCATTGCCACGCCTCAAGGAAATGAAAGCTGGGGGCTGGAATCAATTCTTTCCAGCCTGAGCCAAAAAGGGTCTTTTGCTTTGCTGGCAACGTCAGCCGATGACGAGCCCATGGGCTTTGTTTTGGGCCGGGCGGTTGGCCCGACGGAAAAATTTGATGGCGAGGCTGAAATACTGACCATTGCGGTTGACCCGACAAACCAAAACCGTGGATACGGGCGGTTGCTGGTTGAGGGGGCCGCGACCAAGGCGCGGGAAGTAGGGGCAAATAAAATGTATCTTGAGGTGGCCGCCGACAACATTGCCGCGGGTAGCCTTTATCAAAAGCTGGGTTTTAAAAATATTGCCCGGCGCGTCGATTACTACGTTCGTAAAAATGAAGTAGTCGATGCGTTGATAATGGAAAAATCCATTTAATGTTTTTTTAAATTAGTTTTTGCGTATCACCAGCCGGTGTATGCCAGCCGGGGTCTCGTCTGTATTTTCCTGGCTTAAGGAAACTATCTCGTGGCCCAGTTCGCTGGCCGAACGCGGCACGTTTTCCAGGGGCTCTTTACCCTGCAGGCGGACCTCCAGGGTCTGGCCCGGGGCCATGCTTTCGATCATCAATTTGGTCCTGACAAAGGTCATCGGACAGACCAAAGCAGTAATATCCAAGAAATAATCGGCATCGGTACTGGGTTTTATGCTGTTCATGACTTAAAAGTAACTCAAACCTTGCAATATTAAATGACTTAGTATTTATATGGTTTCTTAAATAGTACCAGTAATAGGGGTTTTCTGGTGTTTTTTCATTTGCCAACTGGAATTTTGTGAGCCGGTAAAATTATGACTGAAAAAATTGAAACCAACGAAGTGCTTGAGCTGACCACCGAGATAGTGGCCTCGTACGTTAGCAATAACTCGGTAAAATCTGGCGAGCTAACTCAGGTTATACAAGATGTTTATCAAACGCTTACCGGCCTTGGCGCAACCCAGCAAAATGCCGATCGGCCAAAACCTGCGGTTTCGATCAAAAAATCCATCACGCCAGATTATATAATCTGTCTTGAAGATGGAAAAAAACTGAAAATGCTGAAAAGGCACCTCAAGACATCTTACGGAATGAGCCCGGAAGAATACCGTGAACGCTGGGGATTGCCGCAGGATTACCCAATGGTTGCCCCCAATTATGCCGAGCATCGCAGTTCCTTGGCCAAGAAAATAGGTTTGGGAACCACCGCGCGTAGCCGCAAAAAAGCCAATAAATAGAAAAACAATAATTATCCGGCGGCTATTCCCACTATTATACATTCCTTCAGCGGGTCCCTATATAATAGGGGCACATCAGATTTTTTGCGGAACAGAGATTAATGGCCAGTAACAAGCCTTCACGTATCGAGCAGCTTTGTATCGATAAAAATATGAAGATGACAGAGCAGCGCCGGACAATTGCCAGGGTTCTTTCCAATGCTAGCGATCATCCCGATGTAGAAGAACTACATCGCAGGGCAGTTAAGTTTGATGCCAACATTTCGATAGCAACAGTTTATAGAACCGTTCGCTTGTTTGAAGAATCCGGAATCCTTGAGCGCCATGACTTTGGCGATGGCCGTTCACGTTACGAAGAAGTGTCCGATGAACATCACGATCACTTGATTGATATTCATTCAGGCAAGGTAATTGAATTTCATAGTGTGGAAATAGAAGCTCTGCAAAAAAAGATTGCAGCAGAACAAGGGCTGAAACTGGTCGGTCATCGTTTGGAACTTTACGGCACACCCATATCCGATGACGATGATAAGGACGACAAGCTAGACTGAGGACAGGCTGGATAAGCCTCGGCAAAATTGTGACAAAAAAACTTTATATAAAAACTTATGGCTGCCAGATGAATGTTTATGATTCTGGCCGAATGGCAGAGATGCTTGCGGCGCTGGGCTATGCAACAACCGATAGCCCCGATGATGCCGATATGGTCATTCTTAATACGTGCCATATTCGTGAAAAGGCAGCGGAAAAAGTTTATTCTGAAATTGGCCGTCTTAATAAAATACGCGATGGCAAAATTAAAAATGGCAATGGCCGCTCGATACTTGCCGTGACCGGATGTGTTGCCCAGGCCGAGGGCGAACAGATACTAGCGCGCGCGCCCTATGTTGATATGGTGTTTGGCCCGCAGACCTATCACCGATTACCGCAAATGATTGCCGAGGCCACCCGTGCCCGCGGCCACGTTCTCCATACGGATTTTCCAGCGGAAAGTAAATTTGATGAACTGGGGTCTGCGCGAACCGTGAACGGGGCCTCTGCATTTTTGACCGTACAAGAAGGCTGTGACAAGTTTTGCACCTATTGTGTGGTTCCCTATACCCGCGGTTCGGAATATTCACGTCCCGCCCGCGATGTTTTGCTAGAAGCAAATGAACTGGCAAAAGCGGGTGCTAAGGAAATTACGCTCATCGGACAAAACGTCAATGCCTATCACGGCAGCTCGCCCGATGGCGATGGTTCATGGAATCTGGCATCGCTTATAAGGTCGGTGGCCGAGATCGAAAGCGTTGAACGCATCCGCTATTCCACATCGTATCCGGCCGAGGTCAACGATGAGCTAATTTCCGCCCACCGTGACATTGAAAAGCTTATGCCCAATTTGCATTTACCGGTGCAATCTGGTTCGGACAAAATATTAAAAGCAATGAACCGCGGCCACAGCGGGGCTCAATTCCGCGCTCTGGTTGAAAAAATTATCAAAGTCCGGCCCGATATTTCGTTATCAAGCGACCTCATAATTGGCTTTCCCGGTGAAACCGACGCCGATTTTGAAGACACCTACAACCTTGCCCGCGATATTGGTTTTGTGCAGACGTATTCGTTCAAATTTTCCCCCCGCCCGGGCACGCCAGCGGCGATGATGGACGCTCAGGTCGAAGACCATGTCATGAGTGAACGCCTTGATCGCCTGCAAGCCTTACTTGCTGAAAATACGCTTCGTTTTAACCGGGAAACCGTCGGTAAAACTTTGCCGGTATTGTTTGATCGCGTGGGCAAACAACCGGGGCAAATGGTTGGGCGCAGCCCCCACATGCAGCCGGTGGTAGTTGAAGCAACCCCAGAAATAATGCACCAGATAGCAGAGGTTAAAATCAGGCAAAGTTCTGCCGGATCGCTCGGCGGTGTGTTGATTAATGCGGGCAACAAAGAAAGGTTTTATGCGTGACAAAAAAAGTGCCAGAAAAAAATAAAGCCAAAACCAAAACCAAGAACAAAACCGCAAGCCTGACATTTTCCGACAATCATCTTGCGCAGGAATTGTTTGGCCCCCATCAAGCGCACCTAACACAAATGGAAGAACTTCTTGGGGTGGTAATTAATACTCGCGGTGCCGAGATAGAAATAGTCGGAAGCCACGAAAGTGTTGAAATGGTGCAACGGGCGTTAATCGGTCTTTATGATAGATTGATGAACGGTAGCGAAGTCGGCGTTGATGAAGTTGCCGCCGCGGTTCGTGTTGTGGTGGATGGAGGAGGAGTTTCATCATTGGATCTTGAAATCAGAACCAGAAAACGGGCCATCTCGCCGCGCTCAAAACTTCAGGGCGAATATATAAACGCAATAGACAAAAATGAACTTGTGTTCGCGGTTGGTCCAGCCGGCACCGGCAAAACATATCTTGCGGTTGCAAAAGCGGTAGAGCGATTGGTGCAGGGCGAGGTTGACCGCATCATTCTTTCGCGACCCGCGGTAGAAGCCGGCGAACAGCTCGGGTTTTTGCCCGGCGATATGCGCGAAAAAGTTGATCCATATCTGCGCCCGCTTTATGACGCCCTTCACGATATGTTGCCGTCCGATGAAGTTATGCGCAGGCTTGAAAATGGCGAAATCGAAGTCGCCCCGCTCGCGTTTATGCGTGGACGCACGCTTGCCAATGCTTTTGTTATTTTGGATGAGGCGCAAAATACATCTGCGGTGCAAATGAAAATGTTTTTAACCAGGCTTGGTGAAAACGCACATATGGTTGTTACCGGTGACCTCACCCAAGTTGATTTGCCCAAGGGTCAACGCTCGGGCCTGCGCGATGCCAGTGAAATACTGGGCGATGTAAAAGGCGTTGCGTTTATTGAATTTGGTGCGGCTGATGTTGTTCGCCATCCATTGGTAACGCGAATTGTAACTGCATATGATCGTGCCGAGGCGAGCCGCCACGCAGCGGCGCCATATGAAAAAAGCAAGCACAAGAAATGATTTATTAATGCCAAAAGAAAATATTGTAGAAAATCTTGTCATAGACATATCCATCGATGATGACGGCTGGAACAATGAATTGCCAGATGCGGCTGACATTGCCGTTCGTGCAATAAATGCCACGTGGGATATGGCTTGTAAAAAATCGTTGCTCGGCAGTGGAGCAAAAAACAGAACAGCCGAGGTAAGCCTGTTGCTGTTGAACGATGACCGCCAGCAAACTCTCAACCGTGATTATTTGGGCAACGACAAGCCAACCAATGTTTTGTCGTTTCCCAGCGGCTCATTAGACGGCGAAGCCCTGCCCATCGATGCGCCCTGGTTATTGGGTGACATTACCATTGCGATGCAAACCACCACCGCCGAGGCCCGGGCTGAAAAAAAGACCTTAGCTAATCATTTCAGTCATTTGACGGTTCATGGTATGGTGCATCTTCTGGGTTTTGATCATATTGAGGCAGCCGAAGCCGAAATAATGGAAAATCTGGAAGCGGAGATTCTACAAGAACTAGGCATCGAAAACCCATACGGGATTTGATGCATAAACGAGATACTTAAACAGGCGAAATAATGAACGATCCTTCTTCTGCCGCGCCGGATGATGAAAACCAGACAGCATCACCGACGATATCACCGGCCAGACGCGAAAAGAATTTCTGGAAATCATTTATTGAATGGCTAAGCGGGCGCAGCGGTGAAACCGTACGCGATACGTTGGAAGAACTTATCGAAGGCTCCGAAGAGGGCGAGCAATCCCTTGGCGCCGATGAAAGAATATTGCTTGGCAACATTCTTGAGCTAAGAGGCCGCACCGTTGCCGATGTAATGGTTCCGCGCATAGATATTCGCGGTTTACACAGCGCCGCTACCTTAAAAGAATTTGTAGAGCTGATGGTAAAGGAAGGGCACTCGCGGTTCCCGGTTTATGAGCGCACCTTGGATAATGTGGTGGGCATGGTTCACGTCAAGGATGTGTTGGCCAACAAGGAAACCGACAAAGACGGGTTTGATCCAACAAAAATTGCCCGCCCGGTAATGTTTGTTTCCCCTTCAATGATGGTTCTTGAACTGCTTTTGGAAATGCGGCTCAAGCGTTGCCATATGGCATTGGTGGTTGATGAGTTCGGCGGTGTTGATGGGCTTGTCACCATTGAAGATTTGGTTGAAGAAATTGTTGGCGAAATCGAAGACGAGTTTGATTTGCGCGAACATTTAGGGCTTGAGCAGCGCCCGGATGGAAGCTGGGATGCAAACGCACGCACACCGATAGAGACACTTGAACAAACATTGGGTAAAAAATTATTCAGCGACGAAGAGCACGACGATATTGATACATTGGGTGGCCTTGTTTTTTCCATTTCAGGGCGCGTTCCAATTCGGGGTGAACTGTTGGACCATGCCTCAGGAATTGAATTTGAAATTCTTGATGCCGACCCGCGCAAGGTTAAGCGCATTCGTATTCGCCCGCCCAAGGATTATTCAGATGAAAGCAAAAACACAGATCAAGATGTTGGAACCTGGGATAATGTTGAGTGGGCGCAAGACCTGCTAAGGGGAGAAAACCTTGGTGCAGATGACAAAAATAAAAAAGCCAAAGTAAAATAGGGCGTTTTTTCATGTCTGATAAAATGACCCGCCCCACCCCTGATAATATTTTCAAACGCATTGATTTATACCTAATCGGTCTTGCCCGCTGGCAGCTTTTTGCCATCGCGTTTTTTGCCGGCGCACTGGCTGTTTTTGCCTTTGCCCCGCTTCACATGATTTTTATGTTGCTGCCGTCGTTTAGTATTTTGACGTTATTGGCCGTGCGTCAGCAGTCATGGAAAAAAGCATTTGTACTCGGCTGGTGGTGGGGGAGCGGTTTTTTTTCCGCCGGGCTTTACTGGATATCAATGGCATTGCTAGTTGATGCCCAGCAGTTTGCATGGCTGATACCAATTGCAATTTCCGGCTTTGCCTTGGGCTTTGGGCTTTTTGTTGCGCTTAGCGCGGCCTTCACCAATAAGTTTGCCAGATCGTCCATGGCCAGTGGTGCGCTGTTGCTGGCTGCCAGTTGGAGCGTTCTTGAATGGGTGAGAAGCTGGCTGTTAACCGGTTTTCCGTGGAACCTGATAGGAAGCGTCTGGACATTTTCCGACCACGCCCTCCAGGCAGCTGCTTATATTGGCACCTATGGATTGGGCGCGCTGACGGTGCTGGCGGCCAGCGCCCCGGCGGCGCTAGTTCAGGGACGAAAAGGTTTTGCCGCGCTTGGCATTATATTACCGGTATTGTTGTTGGCGGTTGGCGGCATTCGGCTTATGGATGCCCCGGACGATGTTCATGATGGCGTTCGTCTGCGTCTGGTGCAGCCCAATATTTCTCAAGCCGATAAATGGAACAAAGACCTTCTTGCCGGCCACATGATGACACAGCTGGAAATGGGTGCGGCCGAGCCTGCTGCCGGGAAGCCCCCACCCACCCATATCATATGGGGCGAAACCCAGGCGCCGTTTTTTGTTGCCGATCATCAACCGTGGATAAATAAAATATCATCCATGACGCCGCCGGGCGGGCTTACAATTGTTGGCGCCCCAAGAAAGCTAAGCGCCGGGGCCGAGCCGTTCAGGGTGGCAAATTCGATGTTGGCCATTGATCCTGAATTAAATGCGGTGGTGGCATCTTATGACAAGTTCCACCTTGTTCCATTTGGTGAATACGTTCCGCTGGCAGATTTATTGCCCATGGAAAAAATAACCAAAGGCACGGGCGCATTTACCCCCGGGCCCGGCGTCACCACCATGAACCTTAAAGGCCTGCCGCCATTAAGCCCGCTCATATGTTATGAAATTATTTTCCCCCTTGGTGTTGCCAATGTTGACCCTAAAACCGGCGAGCGTCCCGAATGGCTTTTGAACCTCACCAATGATGCCTGGTATGGCAAGACACAGGGGCCGCATCAGCATTTCGCGCTTTCTCGTATGCGCTCGGTCGAAGAGGGGCTTCCCCTTGTCCGCGTTGCCAACACGGGTATTTCCGGTGTTGTCGATGCCTATGGTCGCATCGTGGCAAAAGCCCCCTTAGGGGTGCGCGCGGTGGTGGATTCTGATTTGCCCAAGGGCCTTGGCCAGAGAACAGTTTATTCCATGTTTGGCAATGTCTTACCGCTGGGGTTGGCTGTTTTGATGATTTTCGCCAGTCAGGTTTTATGCAAAATGCAAAAGCGTATAAAAAAATAATTTTAAAAAAAGCTGGAAATTTATTGTTCTGGATAACACCTATTACGGGTGGGTAAATTGTAACTCTGTCTGCCTTGACCACCTATCTTCGCGAGAGTATAGAAAGGCACATAATCTAGGTTCCTGATCTCAAAAAATAAATGGAACAAAAAATAACACAGGGCCCCCCAATATGACCGCAAAAACAAAAAATAAGACTGTCGGAAACTATCCAAAACCGGGCGCTCCGCGTCCAGTCGATATTCACGTTGGTCACCGTTTGCGCCAGCGTCGCACCCTGTTGGGCCTTAGTCAGGAAAAGCTGGGCGAGGCGGTAGCGCTGACATTTCAGCAAATACAAAAATATGAACGTGGCGCTAACCGCATAGGTGCTAGCCGCCTGTTTCAGCTATCGCAGATTCTTGATGTTCCAGTTGGATACTTCTTTGAGGAAATGTCCGGAGAAGTAGAAAAAACCCGTGGTGAACGCACGAGCTCG
>DAOWFT010000182.1 GCA_030637845.1 Thalassospiraceae bacterium | reverse complement strand
TAGATGCCATCAAGGCGCATGGGAACCCCGTGGTCGTTCATGTATTTTTTAGCCTCGGCAATTGTAAAGGTGCCAAAGTGAAATATGGAGGCCGCCAACACCGCCGAGGCGTGGCCATCAAGCACACCTTCGACCAAATGATCCAGCGTGCCAACCCCACCCGATGCTATCACCGGAATGGGAACCGCGTCAGCAATTGCGCGGGTAAGTTCAATATTAAAACCCTTTCCGGTACCGTCACGATCCATGGATGTTAGCAATATCTCGCCCGCGCCGTATTCGGCCATGCGTTTTGCCCACCCAACCGCGTCTATGCCGGTGGCCTCGCGGCCGCCGTGGGTAAAAATCTCGAACTTGCCGGGAGCCACGGTTTTGGCATCTATCGCCACCACGATGCACTGGCTGCCGAATTTTTCCGCCGCTGCACGCACGAACTCAGGATTGTTTACCGCAGCGGTATTTATTGAGGCCTTGTCGGCGCCGGCCAATAATAATTTTCTTATGTCATCGGTGGTGCGCACACCGCCGCCAACGGTCAACGGCATGAAACATTGTTCTGCGGTTTTGTTTACAACTTCAAATATTGTGTCACGGTTATCAACCGATGCGGTGATATCCAAAAACGTCAGCTCATCGGCGCCGGCGGCGTCATAAACTCGCGCCTGCTCCACCGGGTCACCGGCATCAACCAGATCGACAAAGTTGACACCTTTGACAACGCGCCCGCCTTCAACATCCAAACATGGTATTATTCTGCTTTTTAGCATTTATCTTTATAATTTCGTTTCTAGGTTTATCTAAAGACCTGCTTCGTGGGTGCCCGCCTGGCGCAACAGATCAACCGCCTGTTTCACCGTGAAGGCCCCATCATAAACTGCGCGCCCACTAATAACCCCCGATATGCGGGTTCCACAATTTTCTTTTAATGTCACAAGATCATCCATTGATGAAACGCCACCTGAAATTATTACAGGAACTGAAACCGCCATTGCAATTTCAAGGCTGGCCTCCCAATTGGGCCCGGCCATTGCACCATCGCGGGCGATGTCGGTGTGAATAATTGCCGAAACGCCGGCGGATTCAAACATGCGCGCCATTTCAATGGCCGGCATATCTGAAACTTTTGCCCAGCCTTCGGTTGCGACCATGCCGTCCTTGGCATCAATTCCAACCGCAATGCGGCCCGGGTATTTTTTGCACGCAGCAAACACCAGCTCGGGTTCGTTCAGCGCAACGGTGCCAAGAATGACCCGGCGGACGCCGGCGTCCAGCCAAAATGAAATTGTTTCCATGGTGCGTATACCACCGCCCAACTGCATGGGAACAGCACCAAGGGCACCGATGATGGACTGAACCGCGTCGGCGTTTTTGGGGTTACCGGCAAAGGCACCGTCAAGGTCAACAACGTGCAACCATTCGGCCCCGGCCGATACAAAGTCCGCCGCCTGTGCGCCGGGGCTGTCGTTAAAAACCGTGGCCTGGCCCATGTTACCGCGAACCAGACGAACGCAGTTGCCTTCTTTCAAATCGATGGCGGGGAAAAAAATCATTTCTTGTTCTTCCTTAAAGTCCAGACGTTGGGGCCGCTCGGGGTTTTAGGTAGTTTAAGGTTTCCACGAAAGGAAATTGGCAATTATTCCAAGGCCAAGTTCCTGGCTTTTTTCCGGGTGAAACTGGGTTCCAACCATGTTGTCCTTGGCAATTACTGCCGCGATGGGGCCGCCATAATCAATTTCTGCCATCACATTTTTTTCATCACTGACAACAAACTGAAACGAGTGCACAAAATATGCGTGTCCACCCGGGGCTACGCCTGCCAGCAACGGATGGCTGTTTTTTATTCTAAGGTCATTCCACCCCATGTGGGGAATTTTTAGCTCTTTATCTGCCGGTTTAATGGCCACGACCTCGCCGCTTATCCAGCCCAGACCCTTGCTCTCGCCAAATTCACGCCCGACATCGGCCATTAGTTGCATGCCCACACATATACCGAAAAACGGTTTTGCATTTTTTATTACGGCCTCATTCATGGCATCAACCAAACCGGGAACACCATCAAGACCGGCACGACAATCGGCAAACGCGCCAACACCGGGCAGGACTATTCTATCGGCTGTTAAAACATCTTTGGGATCACCGCTGACAATTATATCGGCCTGAATATTTTGTTCGCTCGCCGCGCGTTCAAACGCTTTGGCGCACGAGCGCAGATTGCCCGAACCATAATCAATGATCACAACTTTCATTTATGCCGCCCCTTCGAGTTGGGCCAGCACATCGGGATTTGCTTCAAAGAAACGCCGTTCGGCATCGGCCCTATCGCTTCCCAAAACCGTATCGCGCTCTTCGAAGCCGCGCCTTTCCAGATTCCAGCGCCTTAGCTCGTTTGCAACAATACCAATTAATACCGCGGCACCTGCTTGCGCGGCCATTGCCGCATTGGCACCGGGAACAAATTCGTTGATTAGAAATCCCATCAGCGTATAGAAAATAAAAATTATTATTGCAGTTTCCCACAGCCCAAGCACCAGCGCCCACAACGGCCCAAAAATAGTTGCCGCCAGACAAT